>JBJKPJ010000077.1:0-8272 GCA_046706605.1 Bathyarchaeia archaeon
AAATACAGCACAACTATTTCTATCACAAACAAAATCATCGCTAAGAGGGGATTTTTGTATCCAAACCCCAAAAGTTGCTTGCCGTAGGATTTTGTAGGAGTGACTGAGTAAATCAGCAGGGCTATGCCGCCTGAGAGCAAAATCAGCAAAGTTGCGATGTTTAGTGCCCAAATTAGAGGTATGGTCAGGATAGTTCCAAACAGTGAGAAGTTTATGTTAACAGGTGAAAAATTGACTTGAGCTAGGGCTGGGTTGCCAACATTAAATTGCCACCAGGGGGCAACAAAAGAAACAGCAACTAAAACTAGAGTTAAGATAGCCGCTACTAGTGCTAGGTAGTTGATTTGGCCTGGCATATTATACACCTGCCATGGAGAAAGGAATCGTGCCTACATTGATTGGTTCACTTGACTGGTAAGTTATGCCGTTTACGTCAATTTTGAAGTTAACCAGGTTTACGTCAATTGAGGATGCATTTGCATAGTTGGTGCTAAAGTAATTCTCTACATTCTGTGATAGCGAACCTGCAACTGTAACTTTAGAAGTTTCTCCAGAAGGTATGGTAACTGGACTGCCGAGGCTTAAAGACGCCAGATTAAAGTTGTCTTTGGCAGATTCTACATCGGCGCTCAAAGAGTTGAGCGTTAAATCGTATTTGAAGGCGTCAGTTACATTAACCGTTACAGTAAATGTTCTTGCAGCGTAATCAACCGTGGACCCTACATAAACAGGAGTAATCATTTCTTCTATCAAATTCTCATTTCCATTTTGGGTTTGGGTCTGGGTGTTGATGTAGTTGCTGTTCAAAAGAAAGCTGATATTGCCATTTATTAGCTGCTTGATTTCGGGAGTAATTACAATTTGAGTTAAATCATTGCTGTAAATCACAACTACAGCGCCCACTGGCGCAGCAATTGAGCCTACTGTAATTAACAATAGAATAATTCCAACAGGAACCATCGGCTTTTTCCCTCAAGAAATTATTTCTTGCTATGTTTGTTTTAAGGTTTTCTAAATTATAACTCTAATCAATGGTCATCTTATCAAATACTACTAATTTCTGTGATTTTGTGGAAAAAATATTAAGATTGAGGTTGTGTGTCAGAGTCAGTTTTTTTTCGTTTTCTAAATAAGATAAATACATGTCCTCTTACTTCAACTAAAGCAGCATCTAGTTGTTCAGCCGCTGCGAGGGCGATTGTTTGGGCAGTGTTTTCTCCTTGCAGAGCAGCGGGTAGTACCCGAATTTTTATCATTCTGTTTTTTTGAAGTTGTTTTTCCATTTCTGCAGCTAACTGAGACGTTAACCCTTCTTTGCCGACCCAGATGGTAGGGTTTTCATCTTTTAGCACATGCCTAACGTGACGTTTCATTCTGGTTGTTATCTTGCTCAAGTTTGTTTTGCTCCTTTGGTTTTAACATTTTGCGTGTTTGGTGACCGCAGTTTAAACAGGTTACTACAATGTGAGGCTCTCTTTTCTGTTTTATCCTCACTCTACAGTTAACCCCCTGTACAAATAGGGCGTTGCATTTTTTGCAGGTTTCCCGCTTAAACTCAAGTGGTAAATGGATGCGTGCTGCCATAGCAATTTTCCGCGCAGACAAAACATAGCGGGATGCCAACTTGGGGTCTGTTTTTCCTACGCATTTAGCTTGCTCAAGGAGGATTAAGATGCGTTGCTTTGCTAGCTGTTTAACGTTGAATTCCTTCATTAGTTTAACCAAACAAGCCAAAGAGACAAAGTTCTCTTACATAATATTTTTGATTAGTAAGAACCTTTTCTGTGGTGATGGTATGGGTTAAGAGCGTTAATTATGAGATCCGTGTTTCCAAGGTGTCGGATTCAAAATTACTTCCGTAGCAAAAGGAGTCAACGAGTGTTCGTTGTCCAAATTCCATTTGACAGTTGACTCAAATGCCGCCTCAAAATCGCAATTAGGCCTCCAGCCTAATTCTGTTCTTATCTTTGTTGAATCCAAACTGTAGCGATTATCATGTCCAGGTCGATCTTCTACAAAGGTAATTAAGCTCTCAGGCTTATTGAGCAGTTTTATAATTTTTTTGACGATGTCTATACTGGCAATTTCGTTTCCAGTTGAAATATTGTAAATTTCTCCGGCTCTGCCTTTTTCGAGCACCGTGCGTATTCCTTCACAGTGGTCCTCAACGTTAATCCAGTCGCGAACATCGGTTCCTTGTCCATAGATCGGAAGAGGCAAATCCCTCAATGCACGGATAACTGTTTTGGGTATCAGTTTTTCAAGCATCTGATAGGGACCAAAATTGTTTGTGCATCGGGTAATTGAAACGTTTAACCCAAAGGTTTTATGATAAGCCAGCGCAAACATGTCAGCGGCTGCCTTGGAAGCTGAGTAAGGGTTTGACGGTTTAGGCGGTGTGCTTTCTGTAAAAGAGCCAGTCAGTGCTTCGCCGTAAACTTCGTCTGTTGAAACCTGCAAAAATCTAGCTTGATGATTATGTCGCCGGTTGGCTTCTAAAATTGTAAATGTGCCGATGGTGTTGTTCTGCAAAAACACATTTGGGTCAGCGATGCTTCGGTCGACATGAGTTTCGGCGGCGATATTGACAACTGCATCGACTTGATGGACCAGCCGATTAATTAGTTGGGGGTTGCAGATGTCGCCTTTTATGAAAGTGTAGCGTTTATCGTTTTCAATGTCGCGCAGGCTAATAGGGTTTGAGCCGATCCCCATCTTGTCTACGTTAATTAATTCATAGTCGGGGTATTTTGCAAGCATAAACCTGCAGAAGTTGCTTCCGATAAATCCTAAGCCGCCTGTAATTAGTAATTTCATACCAATCGCACCCAACAAGTAATGTGTTGTTGGAACCATTTTAAATACATTTCAACGTTCAGGTATCTTGCGGCACTGCAAAATCTGCCTAAGACACTACTACGTCGGTTGCTCTTAGCGATAAATGACATTTGATAATTTTTCAATTATTGCCAGCAATAAAGAGAGAGGTTTTCGAAGTGGACCTAAAGCGTTAATGATTTGTCTCATATTTCCCAAATCTGTTTTGTTTATGGTCTTGGTGATTACAGCAAGTAGCACAAAGATTATGGCAAACAGAAAGACGCCGATGATTAGTTGGATGGGAGCGCTAAAGGGCATTTGGGTTAGGATAAAGTAAGTTAAAATGCCTGTCAACCCGGAAGTTATGGTGATTTTTGCTGAAGAAGCATAATCAATGGAAACACCGTATTTGTTCTTTATGAAACGTAAACCCAAAAGTGTGCTGGGCAAATAAACAATTATAGTTGTCACAATTAATCCAATTATTCCAAACAAGGCGATCAGCGCAAAACTTAGAGGAAAACCAATTGCAACGTTGATTATGGTTAATTTCAAGTTGTATTTTGTGTCGCCTTGGCTGTTAATAAGATTACCAGTGCTCAAGCTTCCCAGTGAAGTTAAAAGATAAACCACTGATAGCAAAGCAAGATACAAAGGAGCCTGCACATATTTGTCTTGGAAGATTGTGGCGATGGCGGGTTGGGCAAGGGTCATAACCATAACCGTCACAGGCAGGACAATTAAAGATGCATACCTAACCGAGTACTGGAAAACATTCTGTAACAACTCGTTGTCTTTTTTGAAGTCAAGTTTGGAGAACGCTGGAAACAACATAGTTGTCACTGGAGTGGCAAAGAATGTTATCAAAACTACAAAGTTTAACGCAACCGAATAGTTCCCAATCAAGGCGTTATCTTGAACAAAAATAGCCATAAGGTTAGCGTAGAATTGGGTAAGAAAACCAGACAAAATTGCTCCAACTGAGATTGGCAAGCCATACTTTAGCATGGTCTTTATGGTCTTAATTAACCCTAAACGTCCATCAGTGGACGGTGGCAGTGAACGATACATAACATAAACAAGCAGTAAACCAGCCACTCCCGCCACCAGAACCCCCAAAGAAAAACCAACAACAGCACCAAGAGTCCCTAAACCTAAAACCACCAACGCAATTATCAAAGAAGTTTTAACAACAGACTGAACAACGAGCATAACACTGTTTAGGTGCATCCGCTCTAGCCCAGTAAAAGCCGCAGTAGCAGTGTTAACAAGTGCCCCCGTCAATACAAAAAAAGAGGCAATTTGAATTAATCCACCAATAGCGGGGCGATTGTAAAAATCAGCTAGTAATTGCGAAATCCCCAAAGCTAAAAAGGTTAGAGCTAAACCAACAATAATTTCAAAAACAAAACCTGAAACAAAAATACCCCGAATTTTTGAGACATTTTCTTGATTGTTGTATTCAGCAGAATATTTAATCATCGCAGTGGATACACCCCAATCTCTAAAGGTGGAGATAAGATTGGGTGCGGCTAACGCAATGGTATACAAGCCATAATTGTCTGCGCCCAAAAGGTTAGCAATAATAATCGTACCAATAGCGGAGATAACTGTAGAAACGACCAGCCCCCAAAGTAAGTGGAAGCCACCTTTTGCCGAAACCTTAGCCATCTCAGTAGCTTTAGACATATCGTTAGCCACAAATATCTTTTTAACTAATCTTTTGGTAGGGAAGTACTGTTTATCGCTTTTGGTGTAATTAGCTAACAAGAATAGATAAGTTGAAACTAAAGCTTTATTCCGCGCTTTAAAACGGAAATACTAAAGAAAAGCTCGGTTTAGCAGGTTTCCATGGAACCGGACACCTTTTCGTTATCATGTAGTATCTTGAGCCGAATCTGGTGAGAGGGTCATTAGATATCATTATCATTTTTCTTGTACCTTCAACATCCATATCGCTGTCTTTGGTTAACATGAAAAGCAGGTTTGGACCTTTTATCATTCAATTCATTTGTAAGTTTGTGTGAACTTGTTGGACAAACCTTCAACCTATTTACTATCAAATATGACTAAAATCATGTTTTTACACTGCAATTTTGAATTATTTGTGTATTTTTCTCAACACACATGTACAACAGTTGTGTCAGTTATCATTATGAAAGGATAATTCACCCCTTGCATATAGTTTGTATTGATGAGGTTTAAGTATGACAAAAAAGAATTTGAAAAAAGAACCAAGTCTAAGTGAACTTCTTGAATCTCGCTACTCTAAATCCACTGCCGATGAGATAAAGCGTTGGTATAATTAATTGAAGTGTACGAGTAGCATGAGATTTTTTTGAGCACCAACATATGCTAATCATCCAACAACGGGCAACGAACCTCACATGCCTTTTGGCGGTTTTAAATACTCAGGTAATAATAGAGAAAGGACCTGAAGAGGCAAACGAGTTTTAGAACTTAAAACGTGATTATTAATTATGCAACTATTGATAAACTTGATTCAAGCAAAATTATGTATGGTGCACCTTGAAATTACTAAGAAAGTTATTTTGGCTTTTTATAAAAACAACTGAACCGGCAATAGGTTAACTTTATCCATTTTTTAGTTATTTTTATTTCTTCGACATGCCGCGTAAAAATTTCTGGTTTAACAGTTGTCTCTAAGTGGGCTTTTTTCTCTGTGGCGTTCAGGTGATTTTATTAGTTTCTATAACAGAATGTAGATTTGAGGTATAACAGGTTTGGCTAACACTAAGCGCAAGATGCTCGCTGCAAGAGAAGACTTGGCAGACAAAATTGGCAAGATTGCAGAGCAGCGTGGCTTTACGCTTTTTGGAATGGTTAATGATTTGCTAGACCTCGCAATCAAAGTTGACAGTATGGGAATTTCCTTAAAAGAGGCTGTTGACGCCTACGAGTTAACTAAGGAAGTTCGAGATGCGAGTTTTTCACTTGTCTTGGAAAATTTACTTTATGATACTGTTGACATAGCATACGAAAAAGACAGCGAAAGAACTTTGGAGACTTGGTTTGATGCGGGTGTTTGGGTTGCGCAGCGGTATATTGCGCGTGGTGTGAAAGATCCGCTTAGTGCATTTGAGCGTGAGTTAAAGGTTTTTGGGTGGAACATTGTTGGCGTAACAATTGAGCGCACAGGGCAAAGTGCATCTATTAGGCTTTTGAGCCCGCGTTTTTCTGAGGTTTATACGATTTTGTTTAATCGCTATTTGCAGGGTTTTTTGGTTGGTTGCGGTTACGAGGTGACTTTTGAAGAAGTGGGAAGGGGCAATATTCGTTTGGAGGCTTCTTTGAAGAAGGAAAAAGTGATGGTTAATGGCGGTCGTTAAGGGTAAAAAGTTAGTTTCTGTTTCTGAAGATGTGCTAGATCAGGCTATAAAAGTTTCTAGGGAGGAAGGGATTTCGTTAGGTAAGCTGGTTGAGAATTCTTTGTCACAAGCTGTGAAGGTTAACAAGCTTGGACGGCGTAGCAATGAGATTTTGGATTTTTTTGATGTTTTGGAAATCAATAGGGTTTTGGGTGGTTTGTTTATTCCTACGGGGGTCTTGGATTTTATGATCCAGAAGTGTAGTGGAAAAGAGGCTGCTAAGTTGCGAGATTTATGGTCGGAGAGTGGGCAGTGGACTGGAAAGTACTTAGCTGAAAAGTTTTCTTCACCGGTGGATGAGTTCGGGCGGTTTTTGCAGTTGAGCCGTTGGGACTTAAATGAGGTTGATGTAAAGGTAGTTAGTGATACTGTGAGGGTTCGTTGCGTTTCTACAGTTATGAGTTTAGAGAGCACAAATTTGCTGGGGAAATTTATTGAGGGAGTAATGCTTGGCATGGGTTATAATGTTGTGCGCGCCGACTGCTTGAAGGGCATTATTATTTTTGAGTTTAAGAAGTAAAGTGCAATAAGTTGTAGCTCAATTAATTTGAGACAATATGATACTTTTAAATTCAAGCGAAAATTTCACGATGATTTATTGCGAAATCACTGTTAGGTTGCTATTTTTATCGATGAACATTAAAGGTTTTAACCCTTTATAGCATAGCATTATGAACCTAAAATAGACCAGTTGTTCTCTGGAAAGTCGAAAAAAGAAAAGAAAGAAGGGATTCCCTCTTTTTGAGGGGTTTTTTAAGCTGCGATTTTTCTGCGGATTGATACTACTGCGTAGATTGCAACTATTGCTGCAATGAGTGCTAATACAACCGCGATCCATACAGCGACTTCGCTGACTGTGGCTGAGGTTCCTGATGGACCTTGTGGACCTGTTGCACCTGCTGGACCTGTTGCACCTGCTGGACCTGTCATGTCAGGAACTGTGAAGGTTGCGGTTGCGGTGACGTTGTGTTGGTCTGTAGCAGTGATAGTATAAGTTCCTGCTGTGCTACTTAGAGCTGTAACTGTTGCGGTGAATGATCCTGATGCACTTGCTGATACTGTCTGTGGGACAGTAACCATTGTTGTGGTTCCCCATTTTATGGTGATTGAGTCAGTGGGGTCAAAGCCTGTACCGTTTATGGTGGTTGCAAAGCCTGTGCTCGGTGATAGCATTATGCTAGGTGTCACCGGAACAAGCGCTGTTATAGTGTAGGTGCTGGTTATACTTGCAATTTGATTACCGTTTGCATCGCTTGCAGTTGCTACGATTGTGTAGGTTCCTGTTGGTTGGGATGCTCCGAGAGAGTCAATAAAGCTTGTGCTGTATTGGCCTGTTGCGTTAGTTGTTGCGATTGTTTGATATGCGAGGTTGCCTTGGGAGTCAGTTACCTTAACACCAACTAGTAAGTTAGCGCCAGGAGTGCTATTTGTTGTGTCTGTTAATGTGCCGGTGATAGTGACTGATGCGCCCTGTGTGTAGCTTGAGCTACTTGCCTGAGCTGTCAGGCTGTAGCTGTCCGCAGCCAAGGCGGGGGCGACAAGCATCATGGCTAATGCCATGATGATGCCGATACAGAGAGCAAATTTGGTTGCTTTGTGGCTGTTCACGGTATGTCACCTGTTGTTTAACTTACAGTGAAGGTTAGGACTGCCACTGCAAGTGGTGTTGTTCCGTCAGGTGCGTAGACTTGTAGAGTTGCTGTCCAGGTTCCTGTTACGCCTGCTGGCAACAAGTTTGTGAAGTATATTGTATTTCCGGTTGTACTGATGGCTGCTGGTGCGCTGGCAAAGTTGTATACTTGTGCACCTTGCTGGAAGGTTACTGCACATATAACATTGCCACTTCCACTGTTGCTTTGTAGGACGAAGCTAACTTGGACTGTTGATCCAGCTGTGAATGAGGTTGTTGCTTGTCCTGCGCTGTTTGTTGTTTGTGCTGTGCTACTCATTATTGCTTGATTTGGAATTACTGAGACGCTAGTTCCGACTGTGAAGGTTTCAGTTCCGACGTTATTGCTGTTATCTGTTGCGATTACGGTAACATTTCCAGAGAGACCTGTGGG
>JBJKPJ010000078.1:0-12018 GCA_046706605.1 Bathyarchaeia archaeon
GTTTAGGGATGCAACGTAGTTTTGGCCGATTTGGGCTGCGGTGGTTATGTTAAGTTCGGTTCCAGTGTAGGTGTAGGGTGCATATGCTGATCCGTATCCATTAAAGCCTGATCCGCCAAAGCAGCCTCCGCCGAACATGAATGGATAAACTGGCTGGTAGTATGGGGTGGTTGAAGTGGCTGGGGATGTGTATCCGTAGCCGTAACCGCCCATCATTCCGCCTCCGTAGTAGCCTCCTCCCATCATGCCTCCGTATTCGTATGTGTTGACGCCGTATGAACCGATACCAAATGGTCCCATGGCGGCGACGGTTGAGAGCAGCAGTGCTGCTCCGAGGACTGCGACGGTGGTTGTGATTGTTATTATTTTCCAAGTTTTCATTTTTTTAGTTCACCTCCAACTTCACTGCAGATACTATTGTATTCGAATGATATGATAGTTGGCTGAAACAAAAGTGAAACAGTTTTGAAACCTGCAATGTGAGCTGTGAATGGGGTTTTTTTGATGTATTTTGTGTTTTCCAAAATCATCAACTCTCATTAAACATTATAATATTCTAATACATTGGCGCTTATAGGCGTTTTGGCTCAGTGACAACAGATCCAACAATTACATTGCCCTTTGCTCTTTAAGAGCTAATATGTTGTTTTGCTGTTGCTAAGAGGCTAAACTTAAACAACATCCCTTACCCCCAATTTTTAAATACGTTGATCGGCTATACCCCTTTTCAGTTTTCTTCTAAAAGTGTTTCAAAACTGTTTCACCTAACTACTATACCATACAGTGCCTCTATGTTATGTAGAGGTGAAATGAATGGACTCAAAAACCAAAATAGCCCTGATGGCTATTGCGGCAGTGATTGTCATCTTAGCGTCTGTTGCGTTAGCATCCGCAGTTTACGCGGCAGCACAACAAAACAACTATCAAGCAACCTATGGCAACTATGAACCCTACGGAGGGTACGGCATGGGGGGATCAGGCAGCCAATCACCTTACGAAAACGGCTACCCTCAATCAGGCTACGGTAGCAGCTACCAACCAGGATACGGCTACTCAGGTGGCATGATGGGCGGGTATGGCGGAGGAATGATGGGTGGCTGGTAATGCAACATGCAATAAAGACAGCTATGATTGCAGCCAAGGTCGCAGTTAACTCCCTTTTTTCTTAACCTGTCAAAGGGACAGAAAGTACTTGCAAAGTGTTGTTTTCAGTCGCTACTTGTCGACGCTACCTGCTGAGTTTGGGAAACAGCTTGGGAACCTTTTTCTGGTATTTTTTGTATTGGTCTCCGAACCTGTCAACCAGTTCTTTGTCTTCCAAAGTGGTTGTCACAAAATATGTAATTCCCAAGTCAATTACGGCAATAATGCCTAAGGAGACAACCCCTGTAATCAGGAAAAGTCCCGTGATAATTGAGGTGTGAGCCCAATAGGACGGATGTCTGACAATTGAAAAAGGTCCAGAAGTGACAAGGTTTGTTTGAGCAGATTTATCGCTTGGTTTTAGTTCACTATACCCAATTGTTGCCTTTATTCCAATTAACTTGGCTGTCCACGAATGAAGTATTATGCCTGAAGCAACTAAGGCGACCCCCAGAAACAAGAAAGGAGCAGCTAAAGCGATTTGAAGGTAAAGAATTGTTTCACGCCACAAATAAACGACAAATGCAATAGGTAGCCACTCCAGAATAACCACAAAATACAGCCAAACCCCCAATCTTTTCCAAAAATTGGTTGCAAAGTGCAGCTCTATTAAAAACATTGGGATTGCCGGCCACATCATCACCATCATAAGAGATAACTCATCAAACATAGTCGTGCCTTTAAAAATATTAAAATCAACGGATTTAAGCACTTTTATGCAAATCCTTCTTAACGACAGTTACAGCGCGAGCAACGCTGGCTACCTACAAGGCTCTTGAATACATCAAGCATTAAATCTGAGTGGTATGTTGGATGTTTCCGGCTTTCTCTTCAAGGATAGTTTAACTGCGGTTACTTGGCATATTTGGTTGGATTCTTGTCGAAATTTGTCTTGCATCCTGAGCTGCAGAAATAGTATGTTTTGCCTTGATAGTCAGACTTGTATTTTGCAGTTTTTTCATCTACATCCATTTTACAAACAGGGTCTTTAACCATTGAATTCACCTCGCTTAATGAAAATTAACCTCAGTTAATTTCTTAATAGCTGTACTAATAAAGTGCGCAACACTCTTTTAATTGTTTTCAGACCCAAAACCAGGCTTTCTTAAAGGCCGTTTCCGACTATTATACTGGCACACTCTTTTTATTGAGGCTTCAGCATAATTTAGTTAACACTTGTTATAGAGATGCACTACTTTGGCTAAGGATCCAGTTTGTGGAATGTATGTAGATGAAAAAACAGCCGAGTTTAAAGCAACCGTTAGAGGAACAACATATTATTTCTGTAGTCACTCGTGTATGAAAGAGTTTCTGGCTCCAGAAGTTGAAATAAGAAAACTCAAAATCTTCGTCGGGTTGGGCGCTCTGCTTACTATTCCAATAATTATTCTAACTTACATATCCCTCTTGCCCCTGCGTATTAACAATTATGTGCTTTTTGTTCTTGATACACCAATTCAATTCTACTTCGGTCTGCGTTTCTATCATGGAACCTATGACGCCATCCGCAACCGCATGGGAAACATGGACGCACTTATAGCGTTAGGAACAAGCGCGGCTTGGATATACAGTACAGCGGTAACCTTTTTCCCGTCAATAGTGCATTTTAATGCTGTTTTCTTTGATACGGCAGCAGCTATAATAACTTTGATTTTAGCAGGCAGATATCTGGAGCATCTAAGCAAAGGCAGAGCATCTGCAGCTGTCCGGAAACTTATGGACTTGCAGCCTAAACTCGCTCATGTAATAAGGGATGGCAAAGAAACTGAAATTGCCGTTGAACAGATTGAAGAGGGCGACACTGTCGTTGTTAAGCCTGGTGAAAAAGTGCCAGTAGATGGCGCTGTCGTTGGCGGTCATTCATCAATAGATGAATCTATGATTACGGGGGAGAGCATTCCTGTGGAAAAGAGCATAGGCGGCGATGTAATAGGAGGAACCATCAATAAAACAGGTTTGCTAACTGTAAAAGCAACCAAGGTCGGTCAAGACACTACACTCTCGCAAATAGTCAAACTAGTGGAAGAAGCCCAAATAGGCAAAGCACCCATTCAAAGACTAGCAGACCGCGTCGCAGCATACTTTGTACCCTTCGTAACGATTGTTGCGTTCACATCAGCCCTGCTATGGTACTTTGTTGGAAACATTGGACTGCAATTTTCTTTGTTAGCATTCGTTTCAGTAACAGTCATTGCATGCCCATGTGCTCTTGGCGTGGCGACACCTGCTGCTCTTCTTGTAGGCACCAGCAAAGGTGCACAAAATGGCGTATTAATCAAGGGCGGGGACTATCTGGAAATCGCCCGCAAAGTGACTGCCGTGGTGTTTGACAAAACAGGCACACTGACCGTTGGAAAGCCCTCAGTCACTGATGTTGTTCCGATAAACAGAATCAATTCCGATACAATCGTGCAACTTGCAGCGTCTGTTGAAAAAGGCTCTGAGCATCCCTTGGCTGAAGCCATTGAAAAGGAAGCCGTAGCACGTTCCTTGACTTTGGTTGAGCCGTCAGAGTTTGAAGCCATTCCCGGTAAAGGAGTTAAGGCTACAATTCGTGGTAAGACCGTGTTTCTTGGAAATCGGAAACTTATTGCTGAAATGTCTATAGAATTGTCTGAAGTCGAAAACAAGATAACCTTGCTTGAAGAAGAGGGTAAGACCTTGATGTTTTTGGTTCTCGACGGCGCATTGGCTGGCGTCGTAGCGGCCACGGACACGCTTAAAGAGCACTCAAAAGAGACCGTAGACGAACTAAAGAAAATGGGCATTGATGTTATCATGCTTACTGGCGATAACGAACGTACTGCTAAAGCAATTGCTGGAAAACTTGGCATCGAAAGAGTTTTCGCTGAGGTTTTGCCGGAACAAAAAGAGTCTATGATTGAGAAGCTACAACATGAAGGAAAGACAGTTGCGATGGTCGGAGACGGCATAAATGACGCCCCAGCTTTGGCTAAAGCCGATGTAGGTATAGCCATTGGTAGCGGAACAGATGTTGCAAAAGAAACAGGCGGAATAGTGCTGATTAAAGAAGACCTAAGAGATGTAGCTACTGCTATAAAACTTAGCAAAAGCACAGTTAGAAAGATTAAGCAGAATCTTTTCTGGGCTTTTATCTACAATGGAGCACTTATTCCAATTGCTGCAGGAGCATTAGTTCCCTTTTTTGGAGCCCAAGTTTATAATGTGCTGCCTTTTCTTGCTGCTGGCGCAATGGCTTTAAGCTCCGTGACCGTCATAGGCAATTCACTTTTGCTAGAAAGATTTAAGCCCTAATTTTGGAAATGATCTCAACAATGGCTCGGGGTATTCATTGACAGAAAAAAATGAAAGCGCAAAGAAAGAAAAAACACCAGACAAGGCGCGAATAGTCGTTTCGGTGAGAGAAATAAACTGCACAGTCTGTGCCACAGCAATCCAAAAGCAAGTTATGAAGATGCCGGGGATAAATAACGTCGAAACTGCTGTGATGTTAAACAAAGTTTTCATAGACTATAATCCACAACTTGTCGATTCGGCCACTATTAGGAAAGCCATCGATAAAACAGGGTTCAAAAGTTATATGACTGTCAAAGAAAAAACCGCATTAAAAGCGCGCTAATTAATCGATGCGAAGTACCTGCATGAGAATAGTTTTGATAGCAGATTTTTTAAGGAATCGTTTAATCTAATTCTTAGCCGCTAAATCGAAATGGACTATATGTGCACGTGTCATACACGCCCTTTCCGTCAAAAGGGCGTAGTTCAAGCCGATTGGCAAAAAACCTGCCAGTAAGCTCATTAAAAGATTGTTAACTAAAGTGAGCTGAAACAACATCAACCATATGATAAAACAAAATTAAATTCTTGAAGAAGAAATGAATCTTCTTTCCCTTAATTTCTTCGTTTTCAGAACAATAAAGAAAAAGAGAGCTAAAGGGCTCTTAGGCGGGTTTATTTTGCTTTGTTGGCTTCTTCAGCGGCTTGGAACAGGTTTGTGACAGCTTTCTGCCGGTACTTCTGTGCCAAGGTTTCCGCGGTAACAAAGCTTAAGGCTTCTTCGGGGCACCACTTCACGCACTGGGGCTCTTTGGTTTCGTTGTCGGTGCAACTGTTGCAGGTGAAAACTACGTGTTTATCTGGGTGCATGTTCAAGGCACCAAACAGGCAGGCGTTGATGCACCAACCGCAACCGTTGCATGCGTTTTCATCTACGCGGATTATACCAGTATCGGGTTCCTGTGTGAGCGCATCTCTTGGGCAGGCAGCAACGCATGGCGGGTCTTCACAATGACGACACGTAACGGCGAGGTTTACCAGTGGCCCGATGCGCATGGCACGTATGCGGGATTTGGTGGGGTTGAAGGTTTTTTCATTAACCATACTACACGCGTATTCGCAGACACAGCAACCGATACATTTCTCAGGGTCTGCAGTTACGAATTTTCTGTCTTGTGCGCGTACCATTTTTAGTTGCCTCCTTTGGCTTTTTCTGCTACAGCCGCTTTCATAGCATTTTCCGCGATGTAGGCGTATTCGCTTAAGCCGAGTTTCTGGAGACGCTCAACAGTGGGGATGCCGTCTTTTGTCCAGCCTCTTGCAGCGTAATAGTCATCTAAGCCAATTTGCATTTCTTCGTCGCTAACGTAGACACCTTTTGCTGGTCCTTCGTCTGGAACGGGGTAGTGCTTTATCTTGTAGGGGACATCGTCGTATTTGCGGGTACCTTTGCCTTCGCGGAGGTTGAAGAGCCGGGCGAGGTTTTCAATTCGGTCACCATCCATTATCATTTCTTCAGGGGTTATGGGGATACCTGTTGCCAGCGTGTAATAGTTGGTCAGATCTTTCCAGCCGTCGTAGTAGGTGCCTCTGCTGAATTTGCAGACAATAAGCGAGTCAATGATATTGTACATGTAGCTTTCATCAGCGATGATTTTGCCGCGTCCAGGCTCAATCTTGAAGCGGTTCACCTTGCCTTTAACGTCAGGTGAATATGCACCGTTTCTAAGGTGACAGGCACCTCGGAACGAAACAGAAAAACCAAGCGCCGCAGTTTTAAGGGTCCGCAGGTCGTATCCTGGAAGCTCTAAGCCCTTAATGTGGCAAGCGTACTTGTAGGCGTCTCCGCCGATAAGTTCAGCGGCTTTTGCGACGCCTTCAGATAGGATGTTTCCCAGCCAGCCTTCACGTTTGCCGATCTTGTGGATTATTTGGATTAGCGCTTCTGCGTTGCCGAAACGTAGGTCTATTCCGTCAGTTTGTTCTTTGGTGATTATGCCGTGCTCGTAAAGATCCATTGCAAAAGCAACAACCACACCGATGGAAATGCCGTCCATACCATATTCGTTTACGATGCGCATGGCTTCAATGATTGCATCTAAGCGGTCTATCCCACAGAGTGGTCCCATACTCCAGAGGCATTCAAATTCCAACCTGCTGGTGCTGCCCTTGTAGGGTCCTTCGGGAACAACAGCAATGTGGTCACACCGCATACCGCATGTGGCGCAACCAACGATTTTTTTAACGTAGTGTTCGTTTAGCCATTCGCCACTGACTTTTTGGGCGCCTTCAAAGGTGGCGTTGGTCCAGTTTCGTGTTGCCAAAGCTGACAGTGAGTTTAAAACAAGTACGTTTTCTGGGGTACCCAAGGTTTTGTATTTCTTGGTCGCTGGTCCCTTCATGCGTTCATGGATAAGTTTGACGAAATCTCTAAAACCATCCAAGTTGGCGACGTTAACGTCTTTGGTTCCGCGGACTGCGACGGCTTTGAGATTTTTGCTACCCATAACGCCGCCCATGCCGGCTCGTCCGATGGCGCGGAACTCGTCGTTTATGATGGCTGCGAAGCGGTTGAGTTTTTCGCCTGCCTCTCCGATAGCAGCTACACGGATGTAGAAGTCACCGAGTTCTTGGCGAATAGCTGTGTCAGTGTGATATACCGTGAAGTTCTTAAGATGTTCGGCATCCATGATTTGGACTTTGTCATCGTCAATCCAAAGGTAGCTGAGCTTTGGAGCTTTACCAGAAATTACAACGGCATCGTAACCTGCGCGTTTTAGGTCAGGTCCAAAAAAGCCGTGTGCTTCAGCGTTGCCAATGCAGCCTGTCGCGGGAGATTTAGAGACCACTGCGTAGCTATTGCCGCCTGTTGGTCCCATGGTGCCGCTCAAGGGTCCAGTTAAAAAGATAATGGGGTTAGATGGGTCGTATGCGTCTGTTCCGGGAGTAGAGTGGTCCATAAGGAGTTTTATGCCAAGACCTATACCACCTATGTACTGTTTTGCCACTTCTTCAGAGAGTGGCTCGGTTTTCATTTCCCCAGTTGTTAGGTTTATGTATAAAATTTTTCCCGCGTAAGCAAACATATTTAGTTTCCCCTCATACCTCAGTGGTTCTTATTAGTTAATAAAAAACTATATTAACATAATGGCTTTTTCGCGTAGAAATTCGGGGCTAAAATCGACCTGATTTTTGATTCATAACGTAAAACAAGCCGATACAAGCCTTAAACGAAACCTTAAAACCAACCAAATCACCCCATAAAAGAAGGCAAACCACATGAAAAGAACTAACACTCTCCAAACAGCAGCCCAAAAACAAGGCAAACCAACTAACTTCGCAATCTTCAACCCAACCAACATCAGCTATTTCTGTGGCTTCTCCGCAGCCAACGCCCTCTTAATCCCCACAGAAGGCAAATGCAAACTGTTTGTTTCCTCAGTTAACTTTGAACAAGCCAAAGCCGAAGCCAAAGATGTTGAAGTCCAGCTTTGTAAACGCGGCGAAAACCTAATGGAAAAAATCGCCAAGCAAGTCCCAAATAGCAAAATCTCCATAGACACACTCCCCATCGAGAGCTGGTACAGTCTAGCTAAAGCTATCGGCGGAGAAAACAAACTGGAAGTTGCAGGCGATCTGATTAAGGCACAGCGTAGCGTCAAAGACCAATTGGAAATCGATTGTATCCGTGAAGCCTGCAGGTTGGCTATGCTGGGCATGCAACGCGCTAAGGAAGTAATAGGGGTAGGAGTAAAAGAAAAAGACGTGGCGGCAGAAGCCGAGTACGCAATGCGTAAAGCAGGGTCCGAAGCCGTAGCGTTTGAAACCATTGTGGCATCAGGCCCCATCGCAGCGTTTCCCCACGGCAGCAGCATGGAAAGAGTAATCGGTGACAGGGATTTGGTGATTGTTGATTTAGGCGCAACCTACAAAAGCTACCGCTCCGACATAACCCGAACCTACATCGCCAGCAAAGCAATCGAAACACAAGCAGCAATCCTAAACACCATAAAAGTAGCTCAACAAAAAGCCATAGAAACCATAAAACCCCATGTCGCCGCCAAAGAAGTAGACGCCGCAGCAAGAGGGCTAATTGAACAAGCAGGATTTGGCAAGTTTTTCATCCACAACACTGGGCACGGCGTCGGATTAGACATTCATGAAGCGCCCACGTTGAGCCCCGACAGCAAAGACACATTGGAGGCAGGAAACGTGGTAACGGTTGAACCTGGAATTTACATTCCTGGCTTTGGCGGAGCACGAATCGAAGACACTGTACTGGTCACCAAAAAAGGTGCCGAGAGATTAACCATAGAATCCTGCAAACTATAAGTCTCCCTTATTTTGGTTTAATTAGATTTTTGGGAAGCGAACACGACCGATATGGTCAAGAATCCATCTTACCAGTTGGTCATATGTTTGTGCACCCAACTTGGTAAGCACAACATCACCACTTGAATCAAACTCCACAAACCCCTTCTCCGCCATCCAGTCAAGATATTTGACCAGTCGATCGTAAGATAAGCCTGTGGCGGTGGCGAGAGCAGTTTTGTTTATGCGATTCTTTTCCTTTAGAGCCTTGATGACTCTAGCCAGCACATAGAGGTCAGGCTTGGAAATCTTTCCTGAACTCATAGTCAAACCACCGAAGCTCCCAAAGCAAAGCATCAAGCCGACCAATTTGGTCAAAACGCCGCTTGATATCTTTCGTGTTCAAAGAAAGCACCAACGCCAGCGAGAACAACCCAAGAAGTAAGAGGTTATTTATGCCCAGATGCAGTAGGTTTTCCAAGTAACCAGCGGCAAACGAAGATACGACAAACACCAAAAGCCAGTAAGCAGCTGTTTTTAGAAGCCCATAAAGCCAGAAGCCAAGTTTTGCATACCTTATGTCCCTGTAGACATTATCCCAATCCAGTTCTTCCAGAAGTTTGATAGCGCCTGGCGTGCCTTCCGTTAACGTTTTTTGCCACTGACCGCCCTTTACCGAATTTAGTTTTCTGTTAACATAAAATATTGAAAAGAAAATTCCGATTAGCACAAAAATTATTTGCACTGTATTATCAAGGGGAATCCAGCTTGGATTAGTGTAGGTGATGAAGACCAATCCAATATGTGAAATAACTGACACTGCCAAAAATCCTGTAATCGTGAGCCCCAAGATTATTAAAAAGTCAGGCATCAGAGCCAAAAGTGCGCGGTATCTTTTTAATTGGTCAAGGACTGCCATAAACTCTTTCATTTTAAATTGTATGTCTTCTTCCATTAGATTGCCACTCCATAAAATGCCACAATAACTCTGGCGTTGCCTTCAACTTTAAACCAGTAAACAGTCGTTGAGCCAGAACTGCCTGAGTTTAACGTGGTAAAGTAAGAGTCTGTGATGTTCGAAATTAAGGCGCAGTTAAAGGGCTTTTGACCATTAAGGAAGATACCGCCTGGAGCGTTTGCACCAAAGCTTCCAAAGGTACTACTACCTGTTCTGGGGAAAAACACTTCAAAATTATAAGTCCACGCCAGCTGTTTTGTGGTGCCATCCGAAAATGTCACGTTAGCCCGATAGCCAGCCTGTGGGATCACTAAAATTTTTGCTCTTACAGAAACATAATCTGCTTTGGCAAGGATTACGGCGGATTCGCCAGAGACAGAACCATCTGTGGAGGAAACAATGAAGGAGTTGTTAAATGTCCAAAGAGAAAGGATAATGATTGCAAGTGCAAGTATAGCTAGCGCTTTTTTCATGGAATGTACTTTATTGGGGATTAAATATAAGGTGAACTCATCGCCAAAGTGTATGGAAGTACAAGCCAAACGCCACCACGGACTTTCTTTTAGCAACTTTTCGTATCCACCATTAATTATTTATCTACCCTTTTTTGATACCAATAAAGCGGGTTGTTCAATGGTTGACCCCAAGAAGGCGGATATTTTGCGGCAACTCGCCGACAAAGAACTCGGCAGAAACCAACTTTTCCAGCAGGTAGAAGCCGACTTTGGGTTAGTTTCTGTGCTTATGGAAGGAACCAAATCGCCCAAAGCAACCGTAAGGTACAGTTGCAGTGGCACGCTGACAGATTTATGCGCAAAGCGCCCCTGACAAACTCTATCCTTACTTTGACAGGTTGGTTGAGTTGTTAGACAGCAAACAGCACATTTTGACATGGAACGCCATGGCAGCCATCGCAAACCTCACCGCAGTCGACAAAAGCAAAAAATTCGACCGTATATTTGGCAAGTACTACAGTTTTTTGGGTAGCGAATACATGGTAACCGTCGCCAACACTGTTGGCTACTCCGCAAAAATCGCAGCAAACAAGCCTTACCTTGCCGACAAAATAGCCACAGAACTGCTTAAAGTCCAAAAGCTTCAGATCACCCCGCATCTCACCGAAGAGTGCAAGCTTGTCATTGCCCAAAAAGCAATTGAAACCTTCAACACCCTAATCAGTCAAGTCCAAAACAAAAAGGCACTCTTGGCTTTTGCCCAAAAACACCAAGACAGCCGCCGCGCAGCGCTTAGGCGGGAAGCTCAGCGGTTTCTGGATAAGTGGAAGTGATTGCTATTTCCATTTGGTAAGGATTTCTTCTCGTCGGAAAGTGGCAGTACTAAGGTAGAATAAGCCCAAATCAATCAGCAGCAGGACACCAGCAATTATCATCAGGTTAGTGTTGTTGAGGACAATCAAGCCGATTTCGCTCGCAAGATAAATTATCATGAAAGGCACAAACATAAGTCCACTTATTTGGTTTGCACTCCGAACGTCATTCACCCTTGAGGAGGCAATTACGCTTAATTCGATGCTTAAAATCTCAGCAAAGGGAATCACGAGCAGCATGAGTATCGCAATGTTCAAGTTGGGATAATACGCGTAGCCTAATGTTGGAAAGGTAACATAATCGATGAGCGCCATGTAGAGCGCTAGGCTCCCATATATTGCCACTATGGGCGGCAGAAACGCCGCGATACTTTTGCCCAGTAGTATCTCCCCGTCAGTGGTGGGCGTGGCAAGCAGGGGTTCTAGGCTTTTTTCAATTTTTTCGCCCACTATACTGTAGGCAGAAATGGCAGAAGGTAAAACTCCGGCTGCGATGACAAAGAAAAACGAAAAAGCATTCAACAATCCAGTTAGGGCTTCTGCTGGGATTCCACCTGAACTTCTTCCCGTGTACAAAAGAACCCCGGGGAAAAGAAGCGACAAAAGAAAGGGAAAGAAAATGATGCCATACAAAATGCTTTTCTTTCGCCGTACGGATTTAAGGTCTTTTTCCGCGATGGTCCATGCGTTTGTCAGGTTCATTGTTGCTGCTCCTCTCTTACCAGTTTAAGATAGGCTTCTTCTAAACTGGAGCTAGAAACCGTCACTGACTGGACTTTGCCGCCTGCTCCAACAATCGCGTCCACGATGGCAGGGTTTTGCTTGTAGGGGTCAGATAACTCAATGGTCAATTTGTTTTCATCATGAGACAATTTTTCGTACCCCAACTTCTTTAACGAGCCAAAAACGGCAGCGTTTACGTGTTCTAGTTGAATCACCGTTTTTCTTGCCCCAACCGAATGTTCAAGCTCCTCAGGAGTGCCAATTGCTCTCAGATGGGTATTTAGTATCGCGATACGGG
>JBJKPJ010000079.1:0-9774 GCA_046706605.1 Bathyarchaeia archaeon
TTTTGGGAATACTTCCGCAACCTCTCAGCAGGGGGCTTAACGATTATTGTGACCTCCCACGTTATGGATGAGGCGGAGCGAGCAGACAGAATCGGGTTAATGCGGGCAGGCAAACTCATCGAGGAAGGCACCCCACAGGAAATCAAGAAACGCAACGCGGCTGCCTCAATCGAGGAGGTTTTTATTAAACTCAGCGGAGGAGAAAGCTCAGATGCCTAAAACAGGTTTTTCAGTACATCGTGTTGGGGCAGTTACATGGCGGGTGCTTAAGCAAATTGCCCGTGACCGCCGCACGTTGGGCATGATGATTGTGATGCCCGCGGTGATTATGCTCATTTTCGGCTTTGCGTTAGGCGGCGAAGTAAAGCACGTGCCGATTCTATTAGATAACCAAGATAGCGGATTTACTGTTGCGGGCAACAGCCTCAACTTCGGCAACAACATAACCGCGAACCTGCAGCAGGATTACCGCGTAAAAGTAACGTTAGGCAGCTTTGATTTAGGCAAAACAGGCGTGGACAACGGAACCTACTTTGGAGCCATAGAAATTCCAGCGAATTTCTCCCAGCAGATGTTTTTAATCTCTGCAAATCAGACTCTGCAGCGGTTAGGCACCACAATTCCGCAAGGCATCAGCTTAACTCTGTTGGGCAATGCAACGGTGGGTAACGCAACAGTCTCCATCTACCTTGACGGTACCAAACCCCAAAACGAAGCAAGCATAATCGCCGCGTTGCAAAGTGCCCTGCAAAGCTCGTTTGGCAGCAGCGGAGTCACGTTGGATAAGCAGTTCGCATTTGGCAACGTAGAGTTTTCTGGGCTAGATGTCAGCATCCCATCGGTGATGGCCTTTGTGCTCACCTTTTTGGTGCTACTTGTCTCGCTCATCATCATTTCAAAGGAAAACACTTCAGGGGTTTTAGCCAGAATCTATGCAACGCCTCTTTCGGCAATTGAGCGCCTGCTGGGTTACTCGATTGCACTGCTTGTGTTAGGTATGCTTATGGGTGGCGTCATCTTAGGAATAGGGGTAGGTGTTTTCGGCGCAGTTGTAAGGGGCAATTTCGCACTGCTTTTCTTTGGCGCTGTTCTCTATGCGTTGGCACATGTTTTCTTAGCGGTATTTCTCTCGAACTTTGCCAAAAACGAGTTACAGGCAGTACAGATGGCACCGCTTATCGCGTTACCAAGCATGGCTCTTAGCGGCATGCTTGTCACCGTCAACAGTTTCCCCAACTGGGTCCAAGTCATAGCAAAATTCATACCCATGTACTACGGCAATCGACTCTTTGAAGGCATAATGTTAAAAGGCTATGGCTTAGGCGACCTTTCGTGGGAGTTTGGAGTAGTCACAGGGTATAGCTGCGTTGTTCTTTGTTTTAGCAGTTATGACCGTAAAAGACCGAATGCCCGACTAAAAGTCACGTTGATAGACAGGCAGCCGAGAAACAGAGTTTAACTTAAAAAATGGAATAAAGGTGAAGTATTGGGTTTTTCTGTTTTGTCCAGTTTACTTCTTGGTAAGTGTTATCTCCATTGTGGAAACCATTCTGGACTTGTTTTCACCCTCACGTGGCGGCATCTCGGCTGTTCCGATGGCAATTTTGCTGACTTTCAGGTCTTTTATGAAACGGTTTCTTGCGATCTCGGCAACGTCGACAGCGGTGGTTATGGCTTGGCCTCTCGCTTTTAGGGTGATTTCTTTAAGGTTGCCTGAGGAGAGGCTTGTAATGATTGCTAGAACATAGCTCATGGGTGGTTTGTTTCCGACGAAGATAACATCCGCATTTTGGGTCATTTTGTTTTTAACTCCTTGTTGCTTTGTGTAACGTTGCTGTTTAGCGCGGCGATGCGCAGCAGAACGTTACTCCCAAACTATAGAGATTACCCCCTTATAAGCTAATTGAAACTCTACCTCAGAGGAACAAATGTCCAACAATATCCCTAAAGAAAGGCTTTTCTACATCCGCCCCCTAATGAGCAATAACACGTACCAAGCTGAGAGAATCCTTGCTTACCAAACTCAAAAAACAAATTCAAGAAATGCTCTCTACTGAAGCAAAAATCGCCCACAAAATAGGGTTAACTCCCAACAGCATCAGCGCAATCGGTTTCATCTTAGCTTTTACCGCCGCAGTATCTTATGCGTTAACTTCTGCCCAGCAGCCTTGGTTGCTTTTTTTGGCCGTATTGTTTTTGTTGGCTTCAGGTTTCTGCGACACATTAGACGGCATCGTTGCCCGAACTTTCCAGCAAACCAGTGTTTTCGGGGGATTTTTTGATTCCCTGCTTGACAGATACGCTGATGCCGCGGTCTATGCAGCCATAATAATCGCAGGGTTATGTAACCAAATCTGGGGGTTAATTGCATTAGCGGGCTCTATTCTAGTTAGCTACAGCAGAGCAAGAGCGGAAGCTGCAGGCATAAAAATGGAGTCTGTAGGGTTTGCTGAACGTGCCGAACGCATGCTTATCTTGGCGGCTGTATCCATAATCGCGTTCTGGTGGCTTCCCGCATTAAACTATGGAATAATTATTCTTGCAATAATCTCTAACTTGACTGTTATACAGCGCGTATTGCACGTTTATAATGAATTAAAGAAAAAAGCAGCAGTTTAGCGCTTATCTTCGTCGATAGCCCCGAGAATGTCTTTCGGTTTCAGCGCGAACCTTAACTATTCCGCGATGAACAGCGCAAGAAATACAGTAATATTTTGTATCCACCCACGAGGATAGGTAAGTGCCGCTTTGTCTTAGCTCTTTAGCTAACTGTGGCTCAACAAAGGATACACGACGCGTAGACCGTTTAGCTTTATCACGTGGCACTGAAGCCCCACAGTTTGCGCATTGAACGAGAGAACTGCTTCCTTTGCTTCCTTTGGATCTTCCTCGGCTTTTTCGCTTAAAGGGCATGATATTAACCTCTTTTTCCTATTTCTCCACTTATTGGATGTCGTATCTTATATATCTGCTCTTAATTTTGGCAAAGATGTCATGTTTGCGTTTCAATTTATCTATGACACAATTTTTCCACCAGAAGAAGCCATAAACGGTAAACCATGAAAGCACCATTGTTTGCTATAGCAGAGCAACGGTTGTTTTTGTGCACAAAATGTTCACATAGCAAGGGATAATTTAGGGATGTGGAGCCAAATAAGTCTTAAAAGTATTTTTCGGGGAGGTTAAGCAACTCTTAAATTATGGGTTCATTTATTGTTCAAGCAGACAAGAACACACGAATCGATAGAAGTGAAGGTCGCATGGCTGAAATCGGGTTGAGAACAAAAATGCTGGTAAGAGACGTAATGAGCAGCCCTGTGGTAACAATGGACGAAGATGAAACAACAAACAAAGCCGCTATCAGCATGGATAGAAACAACCTCGGCGCAGTTATAGTTACCAACAAAGCAGGAAAATCAATAGGCATCATAACCGAACGCGACCTAGTAATCCGAGTTATCGCAAAAAACCTCAAACCAGACACTGTCAAAGCCAAAGAAATCATGACCACCCCACTGGTAACCATAGAGCCAGAAGCCCCAATCACAGATGCAGCCCGAAGAATGACACGCCTAGACATACGTCGCCTCGGTGTAATCTACAAAGGCAACCTGCTGGGAATAATCTCAAGCAAAGATATCTTAGGCGTCATGCCTGAACTAATCGAAATAATGCAGGAACGCAGTCGCATCGAAGGAACACAGGTTGAAGAACCAGAAGAAACCCCACTATCAGGTTACTGCGACCGTTGCAACAGCTACTCAGAAAACCTAAAGGAAAGTAACGGACAAAACATCTGCGACGACTGCCGCATAGAGTTAGAAGAAGAAAAATAATTAAAAGGCATCTTCAGAGCTCAATTTCTTTTGGATTAACGTCATACCGTAGCAAAATATGCTTTTAGCGGCGCTCACTCTTTTTCTTTGAAAAGTCGCCATACCGTGGATTAAACCGTACAATGACAAGACCATTTTAGCCAGAAACGAAGAGCCCGAGTAAACCACTAGCCACAAAGCAAAAAGAGACAACGCCGTAAACCAGTCATTCGACGCTTTTTTAGAACCAGTCATGCCGCTTCAGCAAACAACTCTCACCTTGGAAAGTTAAGTGTTTTGCCCAAGCCAGCCGAAAAAGCCAAAGATAAAACTATTTACCAAACAAACTGCTATTTCAGTGGCCGTGAACAAACGTGATTGTTGACTCTGTGCTCACAAACGCCAAAGCCTACCTCGGCGGGGAAATCGTGGACTGCAGCTTCGCCCTTGAAGAAGGCAAAATCCACAAAATCGGCAAAGAAACACAAATGCCCAGCGCTGACCAAAAAATCGACCTCCACAACCTACTGGTCCTGCCAGGATTAATTGATGAGCACGTTCATTTACGCGATGAGGGCAAAGCCTACAAAGAAGACTTCACCTCAGGAACACAGGCAGCGGCAGCAGGAGGCTTCACCACGGTTCTGGACATGCCAAACAATGAGCCCGTCACCAACAGTGCCCAAAACCTACAGAACCGCATGAGGCTTGCGCAACGACAGATATTAGTTAACGTGGGATTCTACTCCGAGTTTTCCAAAAAACCTGCCGAAACCAAAGCCATAGTTGAGGCAGGTGCAGTGGGTTTCAAGCTTTTTATGGGTAGTCAGGTGGGCGGCTTAAATATCGATGAAGATTCAGCCGTAATTGAAGCATGCAAGTCTGTGGAAGAGTTAAAGGTACCGCTTGCGGTACATGCAGAAGACCACCAAATGCTTGAGATAAATGAGGCAAAGCTCAAGCAATCCAAAAAATCTGCGCTCTCCGATTTCCTTCGCGCCCACACCCAAGCCGTCGAGACGACAGCTATCCAACGGCTACTAACTCTTAGCCAGCAAAGTAAGGTACACCTGCATTTCTGTCACATAACAAGCCAAGGGGGCATAGAAGCAATTGGTCAAGCCAAGAGAGCCAAGCGGGAAGTCACCTGCGAAGTCACTCCAAACCACCTTATGCTCACCAGCGAGGATGCGGCACGATTAGGCAGCATGGCGATTATGGCACCACCCTTGCGAGATAAGGCACACCGTGATGCGCTCTGGATGGGCGTAGAGGAGGGAACCGTGGACACCATCGGGTCAGACCATGCACCCCACACAACAGAGGAAAAAGCTGCAGCCAGCGTCTGGGAAATCAAAGTCGGCGTCCCCGGCTTGGAAACCACCCTGCCGCTAATGCTAACAATGGTTAAAAAAGACAAGCTGACCCTGCCCGACGTTGTGCAGTTGCTTGCGGAAAAACCTGCCGAAATCTTTGAATTAGCTGACCGCGCCCACTTAGAAAACGGCAAAGTCGCAGACTTAACCGTGGTGGATTTTAACTGCCGATTCAAAATTGACGCGACCAAATTCCACACAAAAGCCAAATTTAGCCCCTACCACGGCTGGGACGTCAACGGCAAAGTCGTCAAAACCATCGTGGCTGGACAAGTCGTATTTGATGAGGGTACTGTCGTGACAAAAACTGGTAGCGGGACGGTTTTGCGGAGAGGCAACAGTTGAGGTTTCTTTTGGATGGAATGCTGGGGAAACTTGCACGTTGGCTACGCATGCTTGGAGAGGATGTTGTCTACTCGGTAAAGTTTAGTGATGCTGAGCTTTTGGAGCTCTCAAAAAAGGAAGAGCGTATATTGCTGACAAGGGATTTGGAACTCTACAAACGCGCCATCAACCGAGGATTGGAGGCGTTTTATGTTGAAGAAAGAACCGAGTCAGGGCTTCTGGCACAAGTCTCCCAAAGATATGGCATACCGCTTGAAATCGACATGGATCGCTCGCATTGCCCCATCTGCAACGCCCCAATCCAAACCACAAAAAAAGAAGACCTCCAAGATAAACTCGAAAAAAACACCTACAAACACTACGACAAATTTTGGCAGTGCCCCAACTGTGGACAAATCTACTGGCAAGGAGCACACTGGAAACAAATTCAAAAAACCCTAACTTTAGCGCAAAACAAAAGGGAAAAACAAGAAAAGAAAAATGTGGCTTAAGATAGCCATTTTAAGGGTATGTCTTGGAAGGTTCCGTCTGGAAGGGTGCGTCGGATGGTGATGGGTAAAATTCCCGAATCCAATTCGCATAGTGCGATGTCGATTGGGTTGGTGTTTTCTTCTGCATCAACAAGGATTGGTGCTCCCATCGAGATTTGCAGCGCACGTGCGCCAACGATTCTTGCTTTCTCGAAACGAGTAATTTTTGGAGGTCCTACAGTGATTTTTTCTGACATTCTACATCATCCCTGGCATTCCGCCCATACCGCCAGGCATACCTCCGCCAGGCGGCATCGGAGGAGACTTCATTTTTGCCAAGGCAATAACATCATCAATTTTCAAAATCAGCGTTACAGCTTCAACGGCTGATTTAATGATTTGCTTTTTGACCGCAAGGGGCTCGTAAATATTGATTTTTGTGATATCGTTGACTTTGCCGCCTCGGACATCCACGCCAGCCCAAACTTCGCCTTTCTCATGCAGCGACCGCAACTCTGAGAGGATATCTACGGGGTTTAGTCCTGCGTTTTCCGCCAGCGTTGTAGCGATAACTTCAAGGCCTTCAGCAAACACCTGCACCGCAAGCTGCTCGCGCCCAGGCATGGTTTGCGCGTATTTCCGCAGAACACCTGCTATTTCAAGTTCGGGCGCGCCGCCGCCGGCCACAGCTTTTGGCTCTTCAATTAGGTCTTTTGATACGCAAAGCGCGTCGTGAAGGCTGCGTTCGGCTTCAGCGGTTATGCGTTGGGTTCCGCCGCGGATAAGAAGCGTAACGGATTTGGGGTTTTTGCATCCTTCGATGTAGGTCATTTTGTCATCACCAGTTCGGCGTTCTTCAACCACAGCGGCGCTTCCAAGGTCCGCTTTTGAGAGGGCATCAATGTTAGTTACGATTTTTCCGCTGGTTGCTTTGGCGAGTTTTTCCATGTCGGACTTTTTGGCTCGGCGAATCGCGATTACGCTTTTTCTGGCAAGAAAATGCTGCGCCATATCGTCAATGCCTTTTTGGCACACAACAACGTTAGCACCAGAAGAAAGAACTTTTTCAACCATGCTGCGGAGCAAGGCTTCTTCCTGTTTTAGGAACGCTTCAATCTGCTCAGGGCTTTCGATGCTGAGTTTAGCATCAAACTCGGGTTTCTCGTTTTCCAGCGACGCATCAAGCAGTGCAATTTTGGCATTCTCCACCCGCTTGGGCATTCCACTATGCACGATTTCTTTATCTAGCACAATGCCGTTGATGAGGCTGGTGTCTGCGAGGGATTCGCCAGTTTTCTTCTCAACTTTGACATCGTCCACGTCTGCTTTGTAGCCGCTCGCAGTTTTCTCGGCGACCGCTAACATGGCTTTAACGGCTAAGGTGGCAAGGAAATCTTTGTATTCGGAGACGATTTTGCTGCCCAACGAGGTTGCAGCGGCTTTTGTGAGGTAATCTTTGGATTTTGGGTCAATGGGAATGGCGATTTTCTCCAGTGTTTCGAGAGCTTTGTCGGCAGCTTTTCGGTAGCCATCGATGATTATGGTTGGGTGAATGTTTTTGTCAATCAACTCTTCGGCGCGGCTCAAAAGTTCGCCGGCAATAATGACAGCAGAGGTTGTTCCGTCGCCTGCTTCCTTGTCTTGGGTTTTGGCGACTTCGACAAGCATTTTAGCCGCAGGATGCTGCACATCCATCTCATCAAGGATTGTGCGTCCGTCGCTGGTTATGGTGACATCGCCAAAGTTGTCTACAAGCATTTTATCCATGCCTTTTGGGCCAAGTGAGCTTCGCACTGACTCGGCGATAACTTTAGCTGCCAAAATGTTCCCGTGTTGGGCTTCGCGTCCACGCGACCTGTTGGCGCCTTCTTTGAGAACCATAACAGGAATACCGCCCGCTTGCGTTGGTACTGCTGACAAATCAAGTAATCCTCCATTAATGCGAACAACAACATGACCACACTACCCATATAAGTTTTTCTAAAGTAGCAATGTCGAATAAAGCTAAACTGAACCGATTTTGCATCCAAAACTGCTTTTAGGTACGAATGCTTGTTTGCGGCGGTTGCAATGGCTGGACGCTGTAACAATGCGGGAAGAATCAACACTCTTTTTTACTGATGAACTTGTTTTGCTTTAATAAACGGAAACTTTGGCTACTCCAGAAATCTTTAGCAACTCAGGGATTAACTCGCCGGGAATTTTCTTTTCAACAATTAGGGTCAGTTTGGGTTCGGGACTGAGTTCGGGGTCATCTACGATGGCTTGACGGATGCTCAGCCCAGCACGGTTTAGGGTCATGGCGGCGTTACTAAGGATGCCGGGTGCTTTGGCGTTTATTGGAGTAATTTCCAGTACGCCTAGGTTTAGGTGTTTGGCGATTTCTTTTAGGCTGTGTCCGGCGGGGCGGATTTCTTCAAAGATCATTCGGAGTTCGGAGTTTTGGTGGATTGTGTGAAGTGCTTCGTTGACGGTTCGGCGGTCGACGCCTGCGACTCGGGCGATGCGGACGGGTGGGATTTCGATTTGGTTGAGGTATATTTTGTCGTTTTTGGCGGAGAGGCCGTTTTCTATGAGGACGCGTGCTACTTTGAGGCGTTCGGGGTATTCTTGGAGTTGGGTTTTAATTTTGTTCCACATTTGGGTTCGCTTATGTTTGTTTGTGTGCGTGTATGTATAAATGTGTTGGTCACCTATTGCATTTTTCACGTACAAAACTGTGCACAAAAGCCTTAAATAAAACTTTAACGAACAATTCATAACTCACCTTAAAAGGCGAAACAATTTGCTCAGCAAAAAAATACTACTCAAAGAAGAAGACATACCAAAACAATGGTACAACATCACCCCAGACTTGCCACACCCTCTGCCTCCATTCATAGACGTAGAAACCAAGCAGCCGGGAGTAGGCATCGTTCCGCGGATTTTCCCTAAAGAAATTATCGGACAAGAAATCAGCCAAGAACGCTGGATAAATATCCCGGACGAAGTCCGCGAAGTCTACCGCATTTGGCGACCCACGCCACTTATCCGAGCCCTAAACCTCGAAAAGGCTCTGAAAACCCCTGCAAAAATCTACTACAAGTACGAAGGCGTTAGCCCCGCGGGCAGCCACAAACCTAACACTGCTGTGCCACAGGCTTTCTATAACATGAAGGAAGGCACCAAGCGGCTTAGCACTGAGACAGGCGCAGGACAGTGGGGTAGCGCACTCGCGTTTGCAGCCTGCATGTTTGGTTTGCAAGCAACTGTTTATATGGTGCGCGCAAGCTACGACCAAAAACCCTACCGCAAAATGCTCATGAAGGCTTTCGGTGCCGAATGCGTTGCCAGCCCAAGCAGCAAAACCGAAGCCGGCAGAAAAATCCTTGCCGAAGACCCAAAAAGTACAGGCAGCTTAGGCATAGCCATCAGCGAAGCCGTCGAAGACGCACTTGTCAACGAGGCAGAAACTAACTATGCCATTGGTAGCGTCTTTAATCACGTTTGCATGCACCAAACCGTAGAAGGGTTAGAAGCAAAAAAGCAGCTGGAAATGGTTGATGACTACCCAGATGTGCTGTTTGGCTGCATCGGCGGAGGCAGTAGCTACAGTGGTCTTATGTGGCCCTTCTACTACGACAAAGTCGCCAAGAAAGCGCCCAAGGAATGCAAGTTCGTTGCCACCGAAGCAACAGCGTGCCCCAAAGTCACCAAAGGATACTATCAATATGACCATGGCGACACTGCCAAACTTACGCCGCTGGTCCCCATGCACACCCTTGGACA
>JBJKPJ010000080.1:0-1511 GCA_046706605.1 Bathyarchaeia archaeon
CCTATACCGTTTAGGGCTCTTGGCTGAAGCCATCTGGCGAAATATTTAGCACCAAAGCTAAAAGATTGCCCAAAGTCCAAAAAAACCTTAGTCCCAGTGTCTTCAAGCAGAATTTTGTTTCCACCTATCTCGTTGACACCGCCATAGAAAGTTAACCTAGTTTGATTCTTGACCATAGGTTTTTCTCTCATTGGTTTCGATTTTTCTGCAGACTTCAGAAATAGCGCGCATAATAAGCGGTGGAGTAAAGATGCTGAAAACCCGTGTGTACTTGGAACCACCGGCTTTTTTGACGTCCAGTAGTTTTCCCCCGTTGTTTAGGTAACCAGCGATGAATGCTTTTGCGAGGGCTTTAGCTTTTGTAGAACTAAAGGAAGGCTGCAGATAATGTCCGCTATAATAAAGAAATACTGCCACATCCCATGATTTGTCGCCGCCTTCGTTGGCTTGCTCAAAATCTATTAGGAACAATGTACCATCAGGCTTGACAAGCACGTTATCTGGTTTAGTGTCACCTAAGGTAACGTTATGGGAATGCACTTGGGCAAAAATCTCGCCAACTTCGCGGACTTTTTCAAGCAAATCCTGCATGACTTCTGGGTCGTGCGATGTTGCAGCATGTTTTATGTATTCGCTGAGGTTTTTTGCGTCGATATACTCCATGAAAACCAGACGCTCTGCGTTGCTTACATGCAGAATCGTGGGAACATGGAAGCCTTCGTTGTGGAGAAACTCGCTGATTGCGCATTCTTTGGCGAGGCGTTGTTGACCTGAAACAGCAAAAGGTCTCGCTCCAAAAGACCAAACACTCAGCGGGAACCATTTGAAGCCTGACCAATCGTTGAAGCGTTTAGCTAAGACTTTGACTTCGCCACTGTCGCCCCATGCGTTGATTAGGTAAACATCGTTTAGCAAACCACCAATGTGTTCGACTTCGATGTTTTCGTTTTGTCCTTCGGGGAGCATTTTTTTGGCAAAGCCCTTCACGTCGATTTTGTCAGCCATTGAAACCAGCCCTTCAGAGGTGGGGAAAAACACGTATTTGTGCGGGTCAATAAAGCTGCATGTTGAGTAGGGTGTGGTTATCCAGCTGATTTTTTGGGTCCTAAGGAAAGCCAGAGTGTTTTTTGAAATGACACTTAGAAGCTGAGGAAGAACACCGAAGAACGAGGAGAAGATGGCACGCGGCATATGTTTTGATTGGTTAATCAGTTTAATGCGGGGGTTTTGGCTTTGAGTTATGAATTGTTTGGTGATTGTCACGTAGATTTCGCCGACAGCCACTTTTTCTTCAGCTTCAAGTTGTTTTAGAGCATGGTTGTAGCCGTTTAGTGATAGTTGCTCGTTTTGCTGAATGCTACACATCAAATCCGCCAAGTCATAGGCAATCAAAGGAAAAACGCGGATACGATTAGAGAGCACTGCATACAAAAAATACTGCGGCAAAATTTGGATGCGGTTTGCAAGTTCAGGAAAATCGAAAACCAAGTTTTCAAGCAGCTCAATGATGA
>JBJKPJ010000081.1:0-9106 GCA_046706605.1 Bathyarchaeia archaeon
GATAGCCCAGGAGAAGACGAGGGCGAGCTGGATCATCTTGGCCGTGACGCCGCTGTCGAATATTTGCTTATGCCTGAGAGAGTCAAGAAGTTGGAAGGTCAAGTGGAAACTGCTCTTAGCGATTTAGAGAGAATATCTGGCAGCCTTGTGAAGCTGGAGAAGATGGGTTGTGACTTGGCTAAGGTTGCTGAGGTCCTCTGCAGACTTGTGGATTCTGAAGGCAACCAAGACATGGCTAAGGTTTCAACTAACGGAGGTAGCAGCTATGTCTCTTAGGTTTATCAACGCATTATTGGAAGTTAAAACCTGTTCAAAAGCAGTTTCAGCGCTATGCTTAGGGCATGGGAAAAGTCCATGCTTTTTGGAAGTTGCTTTTCTTTGGTTGTTTGGTCCTGATTACTCACTGTTAATTTTGCCATACGTTGATGGAGCAGAAAACATGGAGTGTGCATTTTGTTATGGAAGCAATTAAAGAACCTGTTCAAAACACGGCAGTTTCAGCTCAAAAAGCGCCGAAAAAGAAGCGCAGTCAAGCCGACAAAGTCGGCAAACTCAAGTACTTGCTTGCTAAAGACAAGAAACTTGACCGCGACGTAGCCGAAATAAAGCTGCTGCTTAAGGTTATTTTTGCTGGCCTGCAGGATTCACTGCATTTTGAGAAGTCGCTTATTGAAGAGGCAGCCTGCCAAGACGAGGTGGACAAGGCAATTCTTCAGCTGCTGTTTGAGGCAGGCGCTCCTGGACTGTTGCCCAAAGATATAGCCGCCAAGCTGGTTGAATACAAAGTTGCAAGGCATCAGGTGACTCGCCGAATTGTTCGGATAAATAAGCGGTTAGCTAAAGAATTAGATTCAGCGGTTGTTGAGCGACGTGGTTGGTGTTGGGCTATGACAAGCTTTGGCGTAGACGCCTACAAAGCATCAGAGAAGGATTTGCTAGCCCAAGGCATAGTGGTATGTGGTAATGGTCGCAGCGAAGACGTGGAGAGTTCTGAGGTTGAATCGTAAACAGCGGATCAGGCTTTTGGATGCTAAGATTGCTTTGGCTGAGAAAAATCTGGAGATAATGCGTTTGAAAGTTGACCATGAATTGAGGATACGGTTTGCTGTTTTGCTTGCTCAGAAACTGTATTTGAGGATTAATTGGGCTAAATGTAAAGAGTGCGAAAAAGGCTGTTTCATTACTGAGGCTTGTTTGGAATCTCGTCTGAAGACTGGTAAGTGCGTTTTTGAGATCAATTTTAAGCAGTTAGAGAAACTACCTTGGCCCCCTCATAAAGAGGATGAAGAATGAAGCGGTTGGATTTTATTTTGCCCTTAGCCAGCGAGTGGTCTTTTGGTCCTCCACGCTATTCTGTTAAGAAGGTTATTTGTGCTGATCCTGCATGCCCAAAGGTGGGGTGCTCTTAAGTTTTGGCTTTGACGGTTCGGTTAACTTCATAGGCGATGGCTCAACCTGTTAAAAATCGGGTGATAATTCGGCTCTTTTTTGTGGCTTCGGATTTGGTTGTTAACTTTCGGGTGATGAAAACTATTTCTTCAGCACTTATTCTGAAAAAACTTATAACCATTAAATTGTAAACTAAGCAAGAGGGGTATATATGAAAAAGGCAATCTACGTATTTTTTATTATATTTTGTTTTATTATCTCAACAAGTGTCGTTTATGCTTCTCAAGTAGAAAACGTCCAAGTTAACGCAGGTTACACAAACACTTTAACATTCAATCTGGATAGTGGCGATAGAGTTACTGGCTCAATATCAATAACGGGTGGCAGTGGCAACGATATAAATTTCAAGATAACAAATCCATCAGGCACAACTATAGCCGATTACGGGCGTGTATCACAAGGGCGCTCATTTGATTTTCAAGCCGACCAATCAGGCGCATATAAACTAATTCTTGACAACAGCTTTTCCTTGTTTAGCTCAAAATCAATCGCAGTAACATATGACATCACTGCCCCAACACAGCCACCACTATTTGGAGGAAACGGTAATGGAAACACAGCAGATTACAATCTATTAATAATCGCAATTGTCGTGGTTTTAGCAATAGTTGCAGTCGCCGCAATTGTTTTGGTAAATCATTCCAGAAACAGACCAGCAACACAAAATTATTATCCACCACCTCCACCCCCCTAAGGGGTGGATTCGATTATTTTCTTAGCGTCAGAACCGACCACGCACCTATTTGGGGCATAGGTTTCTGTTACTTTTTTTGATATTGGTGGTATAGTTCACCTGTTTCTGCTAAGGCTAGCAATATGCTGATAGTGCCTATTACAATTCCTGAAAGCGGGTTTGCATAGGTCAGGTCTGAAATCGGAATTAGATTTGTTTGCCCGCTAGAGAAGCCAAATGCCAATCCTGTTACAGCACCTAAAACTCCAACCACTAATAAAATAAAGCGAACTATTGTAGCCTTTCCAAAGTTCATCGCTTAACCTCAATTTTTTCTATGCCACTATTGATTTAAAAAAACTTTGGGTAATTTAACTTAACAATATCCTACACAACTTAAGTTTTTAAGCTCCGTTTGATAATTATTACATGTAATCCAGAAAAGGGATGCAACATGAATTGCCCAATTTTTCTCGCAAAAAGTTTCTGGTTAAAATAGAGTTACCATTTGTAAGCATAACTGTTAAAGTTTCATCTGAGAAGCATTAAAAAAAATAACAAAACTGACAAAAAGCTTTATTCCCTTTTATTTTTACTTGCGTTTTCAATCAAAGTTTTCCACTTGTTATTTCCTTTAATTTGTATTCCGCAAGCCTCAGCGGGTGTCTTGCCGTTTAGTGCTTCATGTGGGCGTATGTAGTTGTGGTAAAGCTGATAGCCCTTGAGGATTTGGGTGTCTGCCTTCTTTAAGCCCCGCATCGTCTTTTCCCTATCCCGAATCTCGCCATTCATTCGCTCCATTTTGTTGTTATGGATGTCGCCTCTCAGCTTGATGTGTCGGATGTGTTCTGTTCTGGGCGCTTTAAGTGTCCAAAATTCCCGTTTGTAAGCGTCATGATAAGAAGCTAACCCATCAGTAATGAAAGTAGTTGGTTTTTTGCCCATCAACTCTTTAGACATCCTAAGCAGGTTCCTAGCGTCATGTTTGTATTTGGTTTCGGCTACTTCTTGGGCAATCCAGAATCGAGTCTCATCATCCATCATGGCAAAAAGATACTTCATATTGCCGTCAATTTTAACCCAAATTTCGTCTGCTCTCCAAGTATCGCCAACATTTGGCTTAATCTTCTCCAAATACTTTGTCATTAACGCTGTGTACTTGTTAATCCATTTCATAACAGCAACATGGCTAATGGATACACCTTGCAGTTTAAGGAACTTCTGAACATTTCTTAGCGATTCACCTGTGAAGTATAGTTGCATGCCACTTGAGAGAGCAATATTCATATGAAGTTGTGAACGAAATACAGATAAAACGGCGATGCGCTTGCAGAAAAGTTATATGTATACCTGCTCGATACCTTAAAACCGTAGAGGAAAAAGTTTCGAATGAAATGTGAAAAATGCGGCTTAGAACTAAACGAGGCCGAAGTTAACCACTATCAGGAAAAAGTTCTCTGCGAGGACTGCTGCTTTGACTTAATGGATTCCCGCAGAGTCTGCGACCCCCTAGCAGTATCCTCCACGCTGTCTGTACGAAAACAATTGGGGCAATCAGGCACAGATGGATTGACTGAACTTCAAAAAGAAATCTATTCAGCAGTTGTCGAAAGAGGGAAAATCAGCCGTGATCAGATAGAAAAGCTGCTAAAAATATCTCCCGAGCAGCTAGAGCAAGAATACCTTATCCTACGCCACTGCGAACTGCTGAGGGGATTCAAAGAAAACGGCATAATGTATCTAACAAGATTTTGAAGGCACTACGTACCCTAAGAGCCAGCGGCAAAGCCTATTAGGCGTAAGCTAAAAAGAATCTGAAAAATGTTTTATCCTGCCAAAATCCATTAATACTGATTTGTAACCGATAGGTAGCAGCTGGTTAACTTGCCAACGTTTCAATGCAAAAAGTGTGGTCGCCAAATTCGAGCCCAACCTGATTTCCACTGTACAGGCAACATAGCACATAGGACTGAGAAGCCCTTTGAAACACCGCCTTATTGCTGTGGTCAACCAATGATTGAAACAATTGAGGGCTAACCTTTTTTCAAAGGTAGCTTTTGCCTGAATAGTCTGTTTACGATATTATCGTGTTTAGGCTCCCAAGCCTTAAAATGCATTTTGCTTTGTTTTCTCGATTTAGTTATGTTTTAGGATGGTGTTGGCTCGCGGGCTATACATATTTTTTGATGGAAAGCTTGCTTTTCTGGGATGTTAGTCTTTGGGGGGTTTAAAGAAAATATCTTCAAAGTGAAGTTCAATAAATTCGCTTCTTGAGCGTTTTTGTTTTTGTGCTTCTTGGTCTATTTTTTGTAGCACTCGGTTAGAAAGAGCGATGCTGACAGGATGTTTTCTCATCGCAACTTCAGAGGTTTATGGATATTTAACAATTGTTGTTAAACCTTAACAGAGCTTAACAACAGCCTTTTTCAGCAAAAGAAGCCTAAATTTACCGTATAACACTTCTAAGAGCGGATTACAAGGCATGTCTCAAGAAAACTGCACTAACTGTAAACGGGCAAAAGAGCACGTGGCAACTGTTCTTGCTTTTCAGGTTCTTGAGAAAATAACCGATAAGCCCTTGCGTATTCGGGGCATAGCCATGTGCAGTGGCATGAGCCGAAACCACAACATCTACACCAGCGAGGAGCTGCAAGCGTTTGCAAACAAACTGACCAATGCACCAGTCTACATCGAGCACGTTGCGGTTCCCAACGCAATTGGCAAGGTGACTAAGACCGAGTGGGATGGCCACAACCTCTGGTATGAAGCCGAAATTTATGACGAGCAAACCGCTGAGAAAATCAGCAAAGGCCTAATTCAGCATGTAAGCGTGGGCGCAGATTATGAAGCTGTGGATTTAGTTGATGGCAAAATTCCCCATGGATTACATAACGCGGAGCTAAGCCTAGTGGCGGTTCCTGGCATACCTCAAACCAATGTGCAGGTGCTAGAGGGGCTGCAGAAGAATAAGCCGCTTAAAGAAACGCTCACCCAAATCCAAAGCAAACTAATCGAGATGCGAAAGACCGTGGAGGAGTTGCACAAACAACTAGTCGAGGGCAGTTTACTGAAGAATCCTCCCAAAATGATGCCTGTTTCTGAGCACATTGCAATTCTTGAACGGTTGTTGCGGTCCCTAATTTTTGAGCGGTCCAACTTGGGGAAGCAGCGGCAGGCTGAATTGATCAGGGCGGCGCTTTTTATGGCAAAAGAACTCCTATCGGGGGCTCCTTCCAAAATGATGACTGTTTCTGAGCACATTGCAATTCTTGAACGGTTGTTGCCGCCGCTAATTGTTGAGCGATCCACCTTGGGAATGCAGCAGCATGCACAATTGATCAAAGCAGCAATTTATACGGCAAAACAACGCCTATCGGGGGCTGCTTAGTTTATGCTCACTTTTGTGAGGCAAGTAAGCCAAGGACGAACTTGGCCCAACGCTGAAAATTTGGAGTTTGATTTTGGATGGCTGATAAAACTGGTAAGCCTTGGATGGCTGCTGGAGAAACCGACGACCCAAACGCACTAATCGAAAGCTATGTCGCTGACGGCGAAATCACAAAAGGATCACCCGTCGAGTTGACAGATGCTGGCAAAGTTACTGCTACGCCTGCAACTTGGTTTGGCTTTGGGGTTGCTGTTGTAGCGGCTGCTGATGGTGAGCAAGTTGCGGTTCTAAGGCGGGGCAGAGTCAAAGTCGTTGCTAACGGGGCTACTTCTGCTGCTGGTGTTGCCGTGCGCAATGGTGGCAGTGGCAAAGTCACTGAGCTAAACGACCAACCCGTCGACGAGGGCGGCGAAGCAACATACACGGTGTATATGAGTCGCAAGCTGGGAACATCTCTTAACAAGGCAGACGCTGATGGCGATTTAATCTTCATAGATGTAGGTGCTTGATGTGAAGCCTCGACTTTTTGAAGCAGTAATGCAAGACAAAGCAGTCGTTGATGGTTCAACACGACAACTCTATGAGAACCTGCCAACAAAGATGAGTACGCATCCTTTCATGAAACGCTATGCTGAAATGGGCATCAAAGAAGGTCTGTTTAGTGACTCTGTGGGTGCATTGGGAAAAATGCATGACACACTTGTCGGGGCAGCTCAACCCAACCTGATTGGCAGAAGCATAATCAATGTTTTGCCAACAACAGAGCAGATGGAGCGTTTTCCGCTTGACGAAGAAGCTGTTGCCTACCGCTATGCTGAAGGTGCAGTTACACGCCTAAGTGGGAAAAAGAGCAGCACCGTTGACATCTACACCAACATACTCGCTGAAGCCTCAGAGGAATGGACAAAAGAATTTGCTGAAGACGCAACTTGGAATGTCATGAACAACATGATAGAAAAAGTAGGCAGAGCACTGGCAAAAGACGAAACCCAACGAATCCTAGCACTATACGCTGCCGTTTCAAACGCTGATCTAGCTGGAGGCGCCGAAGTTGCAGGAGGCAACACGCCCCTTAGCTGGGCAGGATTGCTGGCTGCACACAACGCAGTTGAAGGCGAAGACTGGACCCCAAACGTGTTCCCATGCAGCACCATGCAAAAGCACCAACTGCTCAACGATGAAAAATTCGTCAACTCTGTGTATCTTCCAAGTGACGAGACAGATATTGCGCAAGGCAGCATAGGTAACGTCTTAAACATGAAGGTGCAGTCGACAACGCTTGTCCCCAACGGCACAGCATACGCAATTGACACACGAATCGCCGCAGTCATGCTGCTACGCCGAGACATAACCGTGGAAGATTGGATTGACGTCAAAAACGGCAAATACGGTGTCCGAGCAACCACACGCTTTGGTTTGGGTGTTTTGCGCTCTAAGGCAATCGCTCGCATGAGCAACATTAAGCAAACTATAACTTAGGTTAGGTTGCTTTACAACCTCTTTTTTTAGGTTAAAAATTTCACGGGTGGCTAAGATGGGTGAGTTAATTGACCGAATAGACATTGCCGAGACGCTTTTGAAAATTCTTAGCTATGGCCCTGTGCGACGCACCGCAATAGAAAAGAAGGCTTTTCGCACCAAGGACATTTCGTATGCTTGCTTTTCAGGCATATTTGCTTTCTTGGTGGTTGACGGCGATATAGAAAAAGTGGGTGCAGAAAGAACAGCGCCGTACCGTTTGACTGATAAGGGCAAGTTGTTTTTGGCTTGGAGGGCAAAACCATAAGCCACGTCTACCGTAGGTTGCGGGAGTTTTTGAGTTTTGCTCCGCCGTCTGCAGGTACAGCTTCGCCCCATGGTGCAGTCTTCTATGAGACATCCGACATTTCGTTGGCTGATGTTATGAAGCTCTATGACCGTGACCCTACATGCAAAAGCAGTGTGGATTTGTTGGCTGCAAGCGCCGTTAAACGCTTCTACACGACGTGCGCTTCGGGGCATGAGCAAGCCAAAGACGCCGTTGATTGCTTTTGTGAGGAAGTTAACTTGGATGGGTTAATGCATGATATGGCTGTCCGCTTGATTGCGTGTGGAAATGAATTTTGGCTAAAACTAACCCCTGGGCATCTATCCGAGTTTGTGAGAATGCCCATAGACTCGATTGACAAAATCAAGTTGTCAAGTGTTGCTGGCTTAAAAATTCCCTACAAGGTTGAGAGCTACCAGCTCAAAGTCTCTTATCGCGAAGGCATTGGCAATGGAGAGTTAAAGCCGGAGGCGGTTTTGCATTGGAATGTTAATCAGAATTTTAATTCGGGTTTTGGGGTGGGACTTTTGCAGGTGTTGTTGCATTCTTTGGCTGTCAACAATGATAGGCGGCCTGCGTTTGCTTGGATGAAAGCCAAAATAGAAAAAATTTTGCCTAGTATTTTTGTGAAGTATGCGGGTCCTGATGTGGTTGTTCAAGCGGAGGGAATGAAGGAAGAGAGTTTTAAAAAATACGAAAATGCGATCAAGAATCGCCCTGAAGAGGGGCAGTGGCTTTTTAGCGGCGCTAAAAACGTAAGCGTAAATCCCGTCTCCATTGACCCCCGAGCCCGATTTGAATACTACATAGATCACATAGTCAACCAATTCTATCTTGGCTGCGAAACTCCGCTGCCGCGTCTTTTTAGCACTCCAGGTTTTACGGAGGCTTCTGCCAATGCTGCTTTGGAGTTGCAGGATATGCTGATTGATCCTGTTCAACGGATGATTAAACGCAGAATTGAACGAGAGATATTTGCGGTCATCTGTAAACAGAGCGGGTTTGATCCTGTGAAGGCTCAGGTGCGGCTAAATTGGGGAAACCCCGATACACCTGAAGTTACGGCGGCGGATTTAATTTCTGCAGCAGACAAAAGCTTGATTCGTTCTGATGAATTCAGGAAAAATGCAGTCAAGATCTTGGGTTGGGAACTATGGGAAGATAAAACTCAGCATGGCTCTCAAACTGACGCTTCTAAGGGGTGATGATCAATGGATATGGGTACATTTGCGCTTGCTTTTACATTGTTGGTTTCGATTATAGCTTCTTCTCTGGGACTCAGATACAAGCTTGGCAAGGACAAGGTAACTAAGCTTCTTGGCGACGTAATTGATGCTGTGCAGGATGATCGGGTTTCGGAAGAGGAATGCCAGAAGGTTGCCGCAGACGCTAAAGAGTTAATTCAGGGCTCTTAGAGTCTTTTTTGCTCTCTTTTTTAGCGTTCCTCTCGGTATGTTATTTTTTCACAATTATTTTGGATTGTTGCTTTTTTTGGGGGTATTTTGTCGCAAGAAGGCTTTTTTGAGTTTTTTCAGCTTACAGGGCACCGATTATTTCGGAAGGAAAAGACATGAATAAAAAATTAATAGGAACCTCAATTGTTTTGGTGCTCGCTTTAGCTATGCTTGCAGGTTTAGCCACACTGCCTCACGCTTCAGCATTAGAAACTACGCACGATGTCTATGAAGGCAACGGAACAATCAACTTTGATCGCGTTTACTGCACCTTCTACGACGGTATGCTCGGTGAACCGCAAAAAACTGTCTCCTACCCCGACGTAGCCAGAGTA
>JBJKPJ010000082.1:0-2324 GCA_046706605.1 Bathyarchaeia archaeon
ATCCTCACCATACTCTAAACCGCAATTGCACAAAAACACCTAAAGCAATAAAAACGGAAAAACTCCAGCTGAGGCTTGCGGAATCCAAATTGAAGAAAACAATAAGTGGAAAACTTTGATTGAGAACGCAAGCAAAAGTCATAAAGAAAATTAGTCAATCATTATTTCTATCATCGGTTGTCCACAGCATTCAGGTGCTCTTTCTCCGCTGCAGGCTGCTGAACCTTCACAGCAAATCTCATAGTCTGCTTTTATTTTTCGACCGCATTTCTTACATTCAAAAAAGGGCAATTTCTCACCTTCTAACATTCTCTAAATATTTCGGGCAATATTATAATTTTGTTATGATTAAGGCAACTTAGCTTAAACTTATCTATCTATTTCCTAATCAGGTGGGCTGCCTGCCCTCTTAGGGTTTGGAATTGACGGCAAGCGTTTTCAAAAGGGAAGAGGTTTGTTGCTTCAGTCTGTAATCACAATATTTTATATTCAATTTAGCCCACTGAAAAAATGGAATAAAAGTCCAAAGGATGCCATCGATAGTTGAGTAGGTTTGGCGGCTAACACAAAATAAGGAACTCCCCTCATTTTCCCTTATCAGTGTTTAGTCCAAGGCTAAACCTACCCACCCAAACTTTTCTCCCCCACAAAAACAATAACTTAGTTTTTTCCCAATCAAATGCGTGGTCGGTTCATCCCACGAAAATTAGTATGGAAAGATTTTAGGGGCATTTTATTCCACGGCTGTTAACAGAGAAATCTATTCATCAATAAGTTAACAGAACTCAGGGCCATAACATTTATGGATCTTTATAATCCCCAGCTTTGTGTGAGTGTTTGATGGGGTTTTTCGTCGTGTTTTGCTTTTTTCTTCTCGTGTCCTTTGAACCTGTTGATTTTGACGGTTTTATCGTGGATTGAAACCCAATGGGTTCTGCTCAGGTTATGGCGGTGAACATATTTAGCAACTGTCTGCTCTAATTCTACCACCGACAGTTTTTCTGAATCCACAATCAATTTGTCCTCAGCTGGGGCAACAGATACATTGAGATTTGATTGCAGAAAGGCAGCCAGATGCTCTTTTTCATTCCCTAAATCACCCAAGTCTACTTGGAGCCTGTTTTTATGTCCAAACAGCATGTGATCACATCAACAAGTTAGGTCTTTCTGATATTAAAAAAGTTCGAAACCAGTTCATAAATGGTCTCTGAATTGCTTGTTTCTTTTTGTGGGAATGTTTATCGTCAATTTTGGTCTTGACGCTTTGCCTTCTTAGTAGGGTTCTAAGCAAGATTTGCTATTAACAGCGAAAGGACAGATTTGAATGAATCCACGCTGAAAGTTAAATGTAGTAAATGAGTTTGGGGAAATATGCTGTGACGATTTTTTATACCTCAACTAGCTGCACAAGTTCTCATGGCTCTTGGTTCTAAACACTTAATAGAGCTAAAACTTATTGATAACCATGGATGTTTTGAGGGATTATGGGGGCATCGTTGGCGAAGATGTTCTTGAAGGTCTGCGGAAAAAAGCAGATGCCCTTTACGGTAAACATATCGTTTATGTCAACTCTACTTATCAGGGGGGTGGAGTTGCTGAGATCTTGTCTAGCATTATTATTCTCTTAAACCAATTAGGCGTGGAAGTTGGCTGGCGAATTTTGCATGGAACCCCTGATTTTTTTACGGTTACTAAGAAATTTCATAATGCATTACAGGGTGAAAAAATTAATCTCTCAAAGCAAAAGGAAGATGTTTACTATTTTACCAATATGCGCTTTTCTGTTTTCACACAAATAGACCACGACCTTGTTGTAGTGCATGATCCGCAGCCTTTGCCCTTAATCGATTTTTATGAAAAGAAACAGCCCTGGATTTTTAGGTGCCATGTTGATCTCTCGTCTCCGAACTTGGAAGTTTGGAATTATCTGAAACAGTTTATTGTAAAATATGATCATTTTGTTGTTTCGATGGAAAAATTCAAACAAGATCTTCCGATCCCTCAAAGTGTTATCTATCCGGCTATAGATCCTTTGTCTCCGAAGAACAAGATGGTTTCCGACCGTGACATTGACAGGTATATGCGAAAATATGATATAGATAGAGATAGACCGATTATTACTCAGATTTCACGGTTTGACAAGTGGAAGGACCCGTTGGGGGTCTTGGATGTTTTTCAAATGGTGCGAAAAGAAGTCGATTGCCAACTTGTCCTTCTGGGGTCTTTGGCAACTGATGATCCTGAGGGACAAAAAATATTTCAAAAGGTTCAGGAAAAAGCAAAAAAGTCGATGTACGAATCTGACATTAAAGTGCTGTTGATGG
>JBJKPJ010000083.1:0-5220 GCA_046706605.1 Bathyarchaeia archaeon
TGTAAAGGTTATGGATTGATCTCCAATCGGTACTTCTTGCCCGATTGCATGAAAACCTCGACGGTCCTGCCATCTCTTCACGACCAAAATGCTGCCGTCATTCAACAGTACATCCTCTTTCCAGCGTGCTGAATTGCCGAAGAAGGCCTTATAACCGAAAACAACGCCGATTATGCCTACCAGCAGGACAATGGTAATCAATCCAATGAATTTCTTTTTATGCCGCATGATTACGTTCTTCCATGTTAAAGAACCTCCTTATCGGTACAGCCAGGCCTCTACACCTTCTGTTCCCCTGAATTTTTCAATTCATACCCGCATTGCTACAGTCAAACCCGGGAAACCTTCTCCGCCATTCCGGTTTTGATGCCCCAATTTATTGCCAAAGATTTCAAGAATTCGAAAATGCTTCCAAAACTTGGCCCTGAAACCAGGGCAACGATACATCTCCTTTTCCGAATAATCTTTTCGTCTTCCATACTCCAATCCCGTCGGCCGAAACGGCAAAAGATACGATTCAGGCATCTTGAAAAAGGCTCACTCGAATTTTCCCATGGGGTTGATACAATGTTTGATCCCCTTCCCAGTCTGTTTGCCTCTTGCAACTCCGGTTATTAGGTAGGGATAAGTCCTGTTTCCTCTATCTTGTCCGCCCATTGCCGGTTGTAATAGCCTTTGCTGGAAGATTTTCCATACCATTCCTGCCAGAGGTGGACCATCACCCGAACCAGAATTGCCGCTACCTCTTTCGGTTTGTTCTCATGTAACTGCTTGACATTCAGGCAGATCTCTGCCATTGCCGCTCCGCTCTATTTTGCCACTGATCGGAGGCGAAAAGGGTATCCGAACTGATCAGCCTTCGGCTGAAACTCAGCATAAAATCAGGCGGGCCGTTTTCGAACAGGGTCTGATTGAAAAAACGAATAATTGTTGATAGGCGGCAAATTGCACCGGCGTCGGTCGCTTCATTATCCATTTTTCCCAGAGTACTCGGGAAAACGTCTCTTCTCATCATGGTGGACAGCCTTATCTCCTCAGTGTCTGTCTATAGTTCAATTTAAAATTATTAGTTTATAATTCAGTAATATAGCTTTTAATGATCATGTCATCCCTGTATTTCAGGGATGCATTTTGCAAGTTCACCATAGCCGACCACAAACACTGCCTTGGTAGTAACAAAAATCAAATTTTTGTTACTCTGTTGCAAACTAATCCCCTTTCATTCACGTATCTCTTGCAACATGCATAGCTTTTTTCTTTTCGGTTTATCTCTCCCCCCGGAGTGAATTGCCTTTATTAAGTAACAAACAGTTATAGCTATTGCAATTAAAAAATAGACCAATTATTCCGAGGGACCTATGCTTTTCCTGTTTATGAAAATTATTCTGTATTTTCGACAAAAATTGTTTCATTGCTCTTCGCTTCGGATTTTTTCAGGATCCTTTCATAGGATCAACATAAGAATGTTTGTTAGACTCACTCAAATAGTTATGGTGTCATGCTTTTGCGAAAACCCTATCCACATCTATTTGCCGTAGTCCTGGCCCTTTTACAAAACCTTGAAAACCAGTGGTATCCGTGACTCACTCTCCTTGCATTCTCAATCCCACATTTTTCCTACATTTATGCCTTTCAAAGCTTTTTCCCTGGTTTTGAAAGATGGAAATCGAAACGAGTTGAAGCCAATATTTCGATAGGACGATAGCGGATACGATAGAATTCAGGCATTGAAAATGTAATGGAAGATTAGGTTGCTAACCTATTATGGCCCATCCCACATTTTTCCTACATTCGTGGGTATCCGCATTTTTTTGTAGATTTTTCATCAAAAACCGATGAGACAGAAGGTATTATTTTGTCCCATGTTGCGAAAAGGGGCTGAAATCGGTTACAGTGATTCCGGCTGGTTATGTGATGGTGAAAAAACGAAACATTGGACAAAATGATAAACGATATAAAGTTGAATTTCTCAACATGTCGCAATGTTGAATATAGAAAGATATCTTATGGCAGCCTTTAATTTGAAATCCTACCCACCGGTTGACCTTATCCTGAGTATTGGTATGTATTGCCTGTCAATATTCGACAGATAAAATGGAGGTGTCGGTGGTAAATATCATCCATCATTATGGACCATTAGGCGGCAGCTTTTGTTCATCAAAAATAGTCATTAGACGACCACCTCATATCTATTCTTAATGAAACTTATTTAACGATTAACAAACAAAATTATTATTTTTTTCTTAAAAAATCAACTATTTTTCTATACTCTAATCATGTTCCTTGAGATAAATTTGGGCGTCTTTGTTTCCCTGTTTGGCTGCTTTAGTAAACCACTCTAACGCTTTGCTATAGTTTTCTGGAACACCGTTTCCATTATAATAAATAAACCCAAGGCGATATTGAGCATCTGCATATCCATGGTTGGCAGACTTGGTGTACCACTCAGTTGCCTTCTTAAGATCCTTCGAAACTCCCCTTCCCTTTTCATACATATAGCCAAGGTAATATTGGGAAGATAAATCTCCTTGATCAGCTGCTTTGCTAAATAATTCAAATGCCTTAATGTAATTTCGGGTAACACCTTCTCCTTTTGCATACATAAGTCCAAGATAATGCAGCCCTGGCGCATATCCTTGTTTAGCCGCTTTGGCGTAAAGTTCCAACGACTTGCTATAATCTTTGCCCACTCCTTTTCCCTGTTCATACATTAATCCGAGCAGAACCTGGCCTGTTGCATTTCCCTGCTTAGCCGCTTTAGTAAACCACCTTACGGCCCTGTCATAATCTTTGGGAACTCCGTCTCCCTGTTCATACATGCCCCCGAGTAGATCTTGGGCTGCCGCAAACCCTTGTTCAGCCGCTTTTGTGCACCATTCTGCTGTCTTACTATAGTCCTTCGAAATACCCTCCCCTTTGTAATACATGTTTCCCAAGTTAAATTCAGCAGTAGCATATCCCTGTTCAGCAGCTTTTGTGATCCATTCTAATGCCTTATCATAGTCCTTGGGGGAGCCTTCCCCGTTGTAATATATTAACCCAAGGTTATTTTCAGCATATGCATTTCCAACTTCAGCTCCTGCTCTAAGGAAGAGCATATAGACTTTATTGTTTAATTCCTCGTTGTGACCAAGAACTAAACCGATAGCTAAAAGAATTATGCCAAGAATGGCTAAAATGCGTCTTTTGTTTTTTGATAGCATTTTCGAGCGGTCCTTTCTAATCCTTAGGGCAAAAAACACAAGGGTAGGTTTTGGCCAATCTTTAAACTTTCCTTGTCAAACAAACAGCTAAATAACACAAAGGGGAATACCTTCCTTGGAATATTTTTAAGGCATTATAATTTCATCGTTTATTGACCATTAGATGGCAGCTTATGTCCCTTCAGAATAGTCAAAAGTAGACTTGACCTATCTTCTTGGATTTTGATTTTTTGCAACAGAGCCACCCCAGGTTTTGCATGCTCTTCTATAAGGAGGTATCCAGTTGCCGGATTCAGAAACGGTGACCTGAGGACGGACCGGCCTGGGCTGGAAGATATCCCGGAAGCTGGTAAAGTTGGCCAGTACCACAATCGAGCCAACCGGCACACCCAGGACAAGTATACCGACCATCGGTAAAAAGGCCTTCACAGCTGAGCCGTACCGCAGGAGAAAAACGTTGCAAACGTTGATCAGAATGCCGATGATGGCCATCAAGATGCCGACGGTAACCAGCACACTCAGGCCGTAGACCAGAAAGGCCGACCAATTTTTCCGGCAGGCCTTGAAACTCAGCTTATAGGCGTTCCAGACGGTCTTATCTGTCAGGACCGTCAAGGCCGGAGCAAAGTAATAGGCCATCATCATCGGAATGCCGGTAATCGCTATAAAAACCAATAGTATCAGTATATTATGTCTCATGGCTTTGATCGCAGCAACCGCCGGATTGCCGGTATGAAAGATGAGGCTCATGCCGCGTCCGGCGATTAAGCCTATAAGGATACCAAAGGCGACCCAAAAGAGCAGATCAAAGAGCCCGACCAGGAACAACTGATTGCGATTATGCCTGAACCCCATGAAGATATGGTTGAGCTTGAGATCTTTTCCTTCGTTCTGGTTCTGGGCCGCAAACATCAAACCGCCTTTCAGCATCACGGCCAGCGGAATTCCACAGAATATACCGAGGAGAGGGATCTTTTTCAGGATGTAGTTCGTCACAAAGTAGATCAGGCACATTCCCAACCAGACCCACGGTCGTTCGAAAAACATGGCGGAAGCGGCCTTCAGCCAGTGCCAGCCCTGAGAGGCCGGGACCTTTTGCGGTTCGTCCTCCCAGCCGCCCTTTGCCTCCCTATTAACTTTGAGATTGGCCTTGGGGGCGGCATAGGGATTTTCCGGCGTGCTTGAGAGATCCTGCGACGTGGAATTTACCGGTGGCAAGGGAGCTGGTGTTGCCACCGGTTTCGGCCTGTTCGCGGCAGCTTCCATCTTGAGCAACCGGATGGGCAATCCGGCCTTTTCAAAGGCCAGGCAATACTTTTGGGCCGTTTCCGGAACCAGGTCCTTTCCCAAGGTGACCGGCCTTCCCAAAGACAATATATTCTCAGCCTTTTTTCTTTCGAAGTTGGTGAGTTTAGTCAGGTTGGTGACGACTTCTTCACGCTTGAGACCGGCCTGCAGATAACCCGTGAACTGCACGTGATATCGTGTTTCCATTATTGTGGAATCCTTTGCCCAACGGTTTTGGCGGATTGTTATTCCACGATAAACCTTGATATTTCAGCATTTTTAACGATGGGTGTATGGTACTGGAGATCTTCCGAATTGGCAACTCTTTTCCCTCGCAAACAAGAGGTGTCTTGCTGCTCGACCAACGCCAGTGGCTGTGGCACGTTAAAGTAATCTCTTTGTCTCTGTTGCAAAAGTCCAGATTCCTTAATAAAGCCTAACAAATCGGCATCAATAATTTCAGATCCATACAAGTAGAAAAAAATGCAATTTTAAATTTTTGCAACAGAGCCGGCATATGTGGTCTAAGAGACTTCCAAAGGATTGAGATTCATAAGTATTTCTTCCTGTTCATCATAAGACATACTCTGCCAAGCTTAAGCGACCCAGAAGATCATAACCTTAACATTATCCTGAGTAGTATTCACCCTGAGTGATTACAGAATATTCAGACATTAGAAGTGGCTATTTCAACGAGAACATCTGCGGCTTGTCCGCAGAATGCTTTGGT
>JBJKPJ010000084.1:0-9813 GCA_046706605.1 Bathyarchaeia archaeon
GATTAGTTGACGGACTACTAAAAGCTGCCAGCTTACCTGTTCCAGCTGTTGTTTCGCAGTTAATCAGGGATGCAACTAAATTCTTTGCCGCCTGGGCATACCGACGAGTACGCGACCCCCAATCCGCCACAGGCTTTTGGAACGACGCCCAACAGTGCCTACAAGCCCACGTTAATGCAGAAACTCAGCCTTATGTGGGGAGCGCATAGATGTCGCTGGAAACGCTTGTTTATCATGCCTGCGAGAAAACATCCGGCTTGGTTATGCATATTCCAGATGTTAAGGCAGTATACGACCAAATTTTAGCCCTAAACAATGGGCGATACGCAAATGTTCTGTTGTTGCCCGAATACAACGGACATGCCAATTGGACAGAAGAATTGGCGTGGATTGCTGCGAATTTCTCTGGTGTCCATGCTTGACATTGCGGGTGGCTGGGAGCACCATTTAACCACTGAGGAAATTGCTGCGGCGATTGCTGTTGCTGATGTTCGTTGGCTAAGGATTGGAGAATTAACAAGCTGGTACATTGAACATCAGCAGCCTTTCCCCGATGACTATGTGCTAGGGATTTTGGCGTTTTGCAGGGCAAACAACCTAAAGCTTTACTGGTGTGAATGGAAAATCGACTACCAAACAAGCGTTGCTACCTTTAACAAAATTCTGGAATTAATCGCGGGTTATCAAGATATTGTTACAGTCGGCTTCAAAACTAATTCAGGCGACCTAGAACCTGCAGCGGGCGATGCCTACGTTGCAGACAAGTTTCCTCATTTTGGAGCAACCGTTGAATCCTGGTACTGGGAGACCAGGCATCGGACAAGCGTTTGGGAACCCACAGAGGGCTTAGAAGACCCCCAGAACATGCCGCTGTCCTGGATGATAAGACACGCCCAAGAAGCCAGAGATGCGGGCGCCGAGTTAATCCAGTTTGAGCCTTACTGGTACTTCTTTGAAAACCAGACAGGCAAACCAAGAGACAGCCTAACGGTGATGCATCGTTTTCTTAATTCGCAAATGGCAAGCGTTGACAACAGCACGCTTGTTCTTGAAACCCTGATGGCTGAATGGCAAAACAATCCAGCTAAAACTGATGTTGCATGGTTGGCGGGGCGTGCTTCCACCGTCTCAGGGTATGATTTTCAGCCGTCAAAATTTGATTTCCTCAATAGCCCCAAGAAGTACGCTGTCAGCTGCTACAGTTTGGGGGCGTCGAGTTCTTCAGGTAAACTATGGCTAAAGACCGAGCTGGTGGCCGTTGAAGTCATTGTTAAAGTGTTAGGAGTAACCCTTGACAAGGCTGCGCTTATCCGAGAGAGCATGAAGACAGAGGTTGAGCGCATTATCTACCTATACAGCAAAGTTGGCTCCTTGTGGGATGCTAATCCTTGTCCTACGGGCGCGGCTCGCCGCAGAAAGATTCCAGGACTAAAAGATGTACTTGTGGCGCAAGAGGGCAATCCCTTGGATGATTTCAATTTTACGAGATTAACCATTCAGGTTAGGTGTCAACCTGTGCCGGGCAAGTCATGGGTTAACGGAGGATAAAAAAGTGTACAGCGCTCAAGAAACAAAATTCTACTACATAACCGAAGACCCCTACGGAGTCACCCCGCCAAATCCAGCGTTTATCGGCATTGAAAACGTGGAGAGCATAGACCCAGCGGTGAGCCAAAACAACATCAAAATCAGGGGCTTAGGTTCAAGAGATTTAACCCAAATAAAAAAAGGCTTACGCGACGTAGGGCTAAAAGTCAGCTATGTGGTCCCGGCCGATGACGTTATGCAATTCCTACAGCACATCCTAACGCTGTATCCTCAAACCTGCGAAGTTATCTACGAAAAGGCGGACTCAATTGTTGACCTACGCTACACAGGCTGCCGCTTTGACAAACAAACAGTCGAGTGCAGCGTGGAAGACGTCGTCAAAGCAACGGTGGAGTTAATTGGGCAAGATCTAAACCCCGACAACGCCAAACTAGACGGCGCAACCTACACGGATTTTGGCGGCGCCATACCCTTCTACGACTGCTACATCAAACGCGGCGACGCCGATGGAAGCAACCTGCAAACCATAGAGGAAGTCACCGACTGGAAGTACACAATCGAAAACAACCTCAAACCAATCCCCGTCATACGCAACACCAACGGGTTTTTGCTCAAATACCTGCAGCCACGCCAACGAAATTTAACGGGCAGTTTAGTTTTTGAGTTTGAGAACCGCAGCCGCTACTACGACATCGTCAACGACTCAGCCTTTAGCCTAAAGTTCGGCATCGGCTCAAAATATGTCTTGTTTACAGGCTGCAAATGGGACGATGTCTCAACCCCAACGAAACTGGAAGATTTGGTTTCTCTTAACGCCCAATTTACCGCTAAAACAGTTGAATTTGAGGACATCCAAACATGAAAACAGAAACAATAGAACTCGACAACCGATTCGGCGAAAAATACCTTGGCAAATACGTTTTTAAAGAAATCTCTTGGGCTAAGCGCAGCCGCATCATCCAAAAGTACACCAAATACAGTAAACTCTCAGGCGACATCGAGCAAAGCGACTTTATCTCAATTCAAGCTGAAACCATAATTGCCAGCCTGCATGGTCAACCCCAAAACCACCCGATAACGTTGGAAAAGCTACTTTCAGAGGAAAATGGTGTTCCAATAGGGTTAGGGGAGCTGTTTAGCCAAATCGCCAATCGCCTAAACGCCTTGGGCGCTGAGGAAGCCCGTTTTTTATCCGATGCATCCGCCGCCAAAAACCTCACCCAACCCTCACAAACTTTCGACTCTGCAAAGAGTTCGGCTGGACCCCAACAGCGCTTGCCAAGCAGCCCGCCCGAGTCATCCACGAATACACAGTCATCCTAAACGAGTTAGACCATCAAGTGGAAGAAGAAAAAAGAAAAACAGAAAAGGAGACCAAAAAACGTCGATAGAAGTAACCTGCGACATCACAGGAATAGACGAGTTCAGGGCGGCTATGCAACAATTTGATAGCGGCATGCAACAGCAGGTTTATCGTTTTCTTGCAATCTGGGCAGAAGAAGTTAAAACTCAAGCTCAAAAGCTTGTGCCTGTTAAGACAGGTTATCTGCGTAGCACCATTTATGCCAAAGTCCAAGAGTGGGTTGCAACCATCGGCGCCGAGGCTGCGTATGGGTTGTTTGTTGAAATGGGAACGCGGCACATGCAAGCTCACCCGTACCTTTATCCTGCATTGCAGGAGCATTTGCCTTTGCTTGAAAAGATTATTCTTGATGCTTTGGCGGCGGCTAAAGCGGAGGCTGGTTTGCCTTGAGTTTTCGGGAAATAGCAGTTACGATTAGGGCTGTTAATCGGGCTAGCAACGAGTTTTCTCGTATCCAAACCGATGCAGAATCTTTGGCCGCCAGAGTAAAAACGTTGGGAACGGCCATTGCGGGTCTTGGTGCTGCGGGAACAGCAGTTGGCTACATTGCTAATCAGATGGGGTTGCTTGATGATGCCCAAACCCGTGCGTTTAACTCTGCTATGATGGTGGTTACTGCCATGGGCATGTTTCTATCCACAAGCGCAGGTCTAGCAGTGGCTCAAAAGGTTTATTCGGCTGCTTGCTGGATTGCCACTGCCGCACAAAACGCCTTAAACATCAGCTATGGCACGTTTCTGGCTCTGACCGGTGTGGGAATTGCGGTTATTGCAGCGGCTGCGGTTGCGATGTGGAGCTTTGCCAACAGCATGAACAGCGCAACATCAAGCGTTCAAAGCTTCAACAGTGCTTCCGCGCAGACGCCATCCAATATTCGCGGTATTCAGCGTGCGGGAGATTCGGCGCTTTATCGTCAGGGTTTGGAGAGTGTACCTTGAGCGTTAACCCGCCTACCGTTGCAGTTACTCTGGGTTCTGTAGTGGTTCCACAAAGTGATGTGATAACTCTTAGTGTGCATTTGGGTGCCACCAAAGAGGTTAGCAGCTTTGAGCTTGTGCTACAAAACTGGAACAGCAAATACAGCCCAAACGGCGCCTACCCCATAGTAATTGGTCAACTTGGCAGCATTAGACTTGGACGCGGCGTCAACACTTCGGCGTTGATTTCTGTTAAAATTGAAACCCTCAAATACGATTCTTCACCCACCGAAAGCTATGTCCATGTTAGCGGTCGATGCTGGGGCGAAAAACTCTTTCGCAAAGTCGTCACCAAAACATACCAAAACACCAAAGGAGAAGACATAGTCAAAGACCTGCTCGATAATTTTGTAGGCTTAACCCACAGCCGCAACAGCACAGAACTGGTAGAAACCACCGACACCACCTTCACGCGGCTAGAATATCAGGATACTCCCGTTATGGATATTCTAAAATTCGTCGCCTCCTCCAGCGATAAAGGCGGCGTCATAGGGTTTGATTTTCGAATCGCTCCTGACGGCAACTTTGAGTTTTTCCCCACCAACAGCAAAACAAGCCCTGTTGACCTGAGCGAAAAGATTGAAGAAAGCCACTACAAAAAAGATATCTCCCGCGTAAGAAACAAAATGACCATTTACGGCGCGGCAGACAAGAGCATACCTCCAAATAAAGACGAATACACCGAAGCGTTGACTTCTTCAGATGGCGCCTGGAGCTCAAACACAGGCACTGCCACTTTGGATTCAACCGTTCGAGCGTTTGGCTCCGCTAGCATCCAAGGCAATTTTAATAACCAATATTACGGCGACCTCCTATTCACCTTGGCAGACGGTAAAGAAATCAATGCTGATCTCTACCCTGTTCTTAGTTTTTGGGTTAACTGCGAAGCAGTTTTCTCAGGCTCTGTCAGAGTCGGCTTATACGATGCAAACAACCATGCCGCAAGCGCAAACACAAGAATAAACGCCAACAACGAATTCGCACAAGTCCAACTAAAAGTTGGCATTAAGAATGCAGACTGCTGGGTTGTTGAAAGCGGTTTTGATTGGGAACAAATCAAGGTTGTGCGTGTTTTCTGCGATTTTTTGGATATCGCCCAGGGCAATTTTTGGATTGATGGCTTGTTTTTTGGCGGTCGCCGATACAGCAGTACCCAAGAAGATGGTGTGAGCCAGAATATGTATGGTCTTAGAGAATTAGTGGACACTGACGAGGAGCTCTACAGCGATAATGAATGCTTGCTAAGAGCCAGAGCCCTTTTAGCACAGCTAAAAGACCCAGCTGAAGCCCTGACCGTAAATAGTGGAGTCATTGACTTTGGAGTTTTACCAATCTTGGCAGCCGACAAAATCCATGTGGCTTTGCCCAATGAAAATGTCGATTCAGACTTTAGGGTTGTTAGCGTCGAGTATTCTGTTGATGCCAAAAGCCAAGATTTGGAAGTTACCTTAGAGCTTGGACGCGAGACACCCTTGCTGGCTGATTGGGTATATGCCCTTCGTGCTAAAGTTAGCCAGATTAACCGTTACAAGATAGCAAAATAAGCATTTTCGAGGGGTCTGTTAATGCTTAGTCAGGAATATTTAAAACAATTTGGTGCTTTCATTATACAATACTTAAAAGCATTGCCAACACTACTATGTCATCCCCGATTGGCGGCTAATCAGAAAATTTGACTAAGGAAAAGGAAGCAATAAAAGTTCTTCATTTTGACCGAGACAAGACCTTTCTTAAGACATCAAAAGGAATCTTGCAGCTTTTCGGCAATTTCGAGATAGATTTAGTTGCAAATGTATCGGAAGCCGACAAAGCCATGAAACAGAAACAATATGATGTAATTGTGTGCGGATATAACCTAGACAACGGTGGCTACTTTAATGGCATCGATTTTTTCAAAAAATTACGAGCGGAGGGCAACAAGACGCCGTTTATTCTATTCACAATTCACGATGAAATTGAAAAAGACGCAGAAAAGCTAGGGGTTACAAAATTCATCGACAAAAACAAAGACTGCGAAACAGTCTACACCCGCCTATCTAACAGCATCAGAGAAGCAAAGAACACTTCAATGATTGAAAAAGATTAGCCCGATTTTACCGCATTCAATCTCTGAATATAATTGCCTTTTTCATCGATAATTTTTAGCAGGTATTTTTTCGTAAAACTGCTTTTAACCAAAGTTTTTCACCTTTCCAGTTATGTGTGGGTGTGTTCTTGGATAAGCAAGTTCAAAAGTTGTTAGAAAATGTTAAGCCGGGTGATTTGATTTCGGTTGATTGGTGTGATGCTTCAGTTGGCAAAAGCAGCGGCGCAGGCATGGCAATTGATGTCCCAGTGAAGAGCTGGGGCATATATGTTGGGCTTATCGGCGACCGCATAAAACACGTCGTCCTTGCACAAAACAGCTTCCGCTACGCCGACAACCTCTTTGACTTAGACTACACCGCCGTCCCAGTGGGTTGGGTACTAGGCGTCTCCGTGCTGGTAAAAGAACACATACCCATCGATTCCGCCAGCAAACTTGTAAACAGCTTCATGATGGGTGGGCACCGAGCGCTAAATCGTCCACGAACGTTTCGACACACCATTTTTCAGCAGAGGCTAAGCATCGATGGCAGACCCAATTAAACGCGCCCTAACACGCAAAAGAAGATTCCCTGGGCGCCCAATCCTAATAGAGGAGCCTAACGAGAACCTTGTTTTAGGAGTCAAATTCGTCATAGGCATGACCGCTTTCATGTCCGCGCTAGAATTGGCGCACTTGGCTATTTTGCACACTTGGAACCCTGAGATTTTTGCAACAATCACTGGTCTTAGTGGCACAGTCATTGGGTTATTTGTGGGGCAGAAAACATGACTAAAGGCAAACCGTGGACAGTTGAGCAGGAAAAACAGCTTGAACAGATGCTGCGATCCAACAAGTCTGTCAGGGTCATTGCTAAAGTCCTGGGAAAAACACGTGACTGTGTTCGCATCAAGATTGCACGTCTTGGCTTAGATGTAGTAGTGCAGCCTAAATCTGAACGCACTACTACTACCAGTTTAAAGTTGCCAGCCCAACTGCCCAGCGTCGAAGAAGCCCTCAAAACTTTAAGCGCGGCATTAAAGGCGCTGGAAACTCCTGGCCTTGACCAGGCGGAGACGCTGCGTTTGCGAAGCATCATTCAAGGCGTGAAAACCTACAAGGAGCTTTTCGTTGAATATGTTGACATTAAGGGTTTTGAGGCAGAAATTTTGGAGCTGAGGCGAAGGTTTGATTCCGAGAAAGACAAAAAGGGCTAGAACCTGGCATGAAGCTGACTATGACCTGCAGCGTCAAAGGTTAAGAGAAGATGCCAAGGACTTAGACGAGTCTACGAAGGCTGCTGTTGACCAGGTTAGAGGCGATGCAGCCAGGTTCTTTAAAGACGTCTGCAAGCTGCAGCCTTTTTGGTATCAGCTTGAGCTAGCGCAATTGTACCATGAGAATCAGTTTTTGGCTGTTCGTTGGCCGCGTCAGACAGGTAAGAGCACATCAATTGGAGCGTTGCTTTTGCAGGATGCTTACGAGAACCCTGACCTCTACATCGGCTTTATCGGTCCAAGCTGGCGCCAAACTAAACTCAACATCAGGCGAGTTGCCAGCTTTTGCCGTAACTTATCCGCTCAAGATGTGCGTGTACAGAAAACTAGAATCAGCTTTTTTAACGGGAGCGTAATTGAGGCTTTCCCCAACAATCCTGACACGGTGAGGGGCAATACGTTTCACCGTTTGTACTGGGACGAATGCGGCTTTACACCTAACGATGAAGACCTGTATGATGCGATTCTTTTTACGTTAGGAACAACTAACGGCAAGTTGATTGCGAGCAGTACGCCGTTTAGTAGTGATTCGTTGTTTTGGAAGATGTGCAATCACCGCGACTACTCTGATTTCTCTAGACATCATTTCACGTACGAGAAGGCTTTAGCGCCTAATGGTCCATTAAGTCCTGAGATGGTTACGAGAATTAAGCGGCAGTTTGGTGATGACCCAGCTCGGTGGCGAAGGGAAATGGAGGCGGAGTGGGCTGAAGACGAGGATGTCTGGCTACCGCAGAGCCTAATTGTTTCCAGCGTGGGTACAGTAAAGAGCTGTGATGAAGACCTCCAAGAATACAAACCTGAAGCCAGCTATGAGGGAGAATTCTTTGCGGGCTTAGACTTGGCTCAAACACGCGATTACTGCGTGCTATCAGTGATTGAACGCCAAAATGACACTCTGTTTCTGCGTCACTTGAAGATTTTCCAGCAGCCAACACTCTATGCTCAGGTTATGGGTTACCTTAAAGCTCTGCAAGACAGGTGGGGCGGATTCCAAAAAATCCGCGTAGACTTTACCCGCGAAGGACCAAGCATTATCGCAGACATGCAAACAGCAGGCATCGAAAACGCAGAAGGCGTCAACTTTAGCGTCCCCCGCAAAAGCGAAATGGCAAGCCTGCTAAAGCAGCGCATGACCAACGGCAAATTCTACTATCCACTGCTAAACTGGGAGCGCCCCTATCGAGGAGACATCTGCAGCGAACTAAACGTTGAACGCTATGACCTACGCAAGGACGGCGCTATAGGTTACTCGCATCCAAACGGCACACATGACGATGTCTTTTGGAGCATAGCGCTTGCCGTGTTTGCGACCGCACAGATGGAACCAGAACCGTTCTTAGCAGTTATCCCAAGATAGCAAAAAATTGATTTAGAGTTTATTCTGTATTGCTGGAATTTTTAAGAGATAGTACCGATACCAGTAATCAATTGGATTGTATACTCAGATAACTGTGCGCATTGCCTGCATTCGCTCATAACAAGTTCAGACTCCATTTCGTAGTCAGCACGTCGACGCAGTTCTCTTAGTTGGTCGAGCTTATTACCTATATCAGTATATCCTCTATCCATGTAGGCGTCTTTGACTTCTTGGTGGATTCTGGTTTTATCCTTAAACCCAATGCCGGCTCTTACCATTTTTTTCCAAGCTACTAAAAATGTAGCGTAGTAGCAGCGTCCAATTGCAGTCCTGATTTTTGCGTCCTCATCATAATGAGGGTCAGCCAATAGAGTTTTCCCTAACGCTAAAAATTTCTTAGGGTTAAAGACGCCTGGCATGGCTTTTTTTATAAATCAACGTGAACAAACCGGTTTCGATTTAGGTTTTCGACGTACTCCTGTGTGTACTTAGGGGCATTCTCTTTTAGTCCCTTGATCTCATGCCTAATAGTGATGTCAATAATTGTGGATAATTTCATTCTTTTTTTGAAGTCAATATTCGATGGAGGGTGAACTTTAACAACGCATTTATCTCTGTTTGGAGAATCTTCGTCTTTGTCGCATTGAACATCGATTAAAATATCCGGTTCTCGTGTCTCAATAAAAGCTCTTATTTTCTTTTCAGTCCGCTCGAAAAAGTTTTCAAATAACGGCTCAGAGACAATCTTTTTCTGGGTTGAATCTGACAACTTAAAGATATTTACTTGACTGCTAACCTGCAGTTTTTGTTCAGTGGCATTAATTATCTCTTCCTTACTGTCTGAGGCATCGATTGTTAGTGCATCCTTGATTTTCAGCTCTTTATTGACTTTTTCGTTCTTAGAGACTATTCCTATCTTAAATGGGGGGTAAGTTAATGGTGTGTCACTCATGAAGACTCTGGGTGTTGTATCATCAACTCCGTCCCAACCCATCATCGTTCTCACTCTTTCCACGTTCTGAATAAGACTTCTGCGTTGGCTTACTATAGCAGTTTTTTTGGCTTTGGAATTACGCATTCCTCGAAAAAGTTTGGCCTCTTGAATTTCTTCCCTTGCAGATGGAAACTTTGGAAGTGCCATGTTCTTTAATACAGCGGGCAAAATTTCCTTGCTAAGAAGTGATGAAATACCCTCTGAAATCACCTCAGGTGAAGCATTAGGG
>JBJKPJ010000085.1:0-7892 GCA_046706605.1 Bathyarchaeia archaeon
CACCTGCAGAGGCTATTGGTTCTTCCTGAACGTTCAACGTAAATATGTTGCTTTCACTTGGCTGGTAGTAGTCGCCAACGCTTGGGTTAGTTGATGGTTGACCGTTGGGTGTGTTGAGTCCAAGCAATGTTTCTCCGCCAAACTTCATTTGGAAGGTATAGTTGCCAACCACAGTAGGCGTATAAGTTGTGTGAGATCCACCTGTAGCATCAGAGGTGAAAGGTCCTAGTGTTTCTTTGGTTCCATCGGGGTGTGTCACTATTACTGTCATGTTTGTCCATCTGTCACCGAACTGTGCGCTTGCTGTTGGCGGGGGAAGGTCAACCCAGAAGTTGACGTTGACTTGTTGTCCTACGCCGATTGGATTTGGTGAAACGCTACAGAAAGTGTAGGTTGGAATGATGTATGGAGGGTTATGTGCACTTGCGGTTGGTAATAGCATTGTTGCTGCAGTCATTGAAGATGCCAAAAGCACTATAAACAAAATAGCTGACATTTTATTTTTTATCATTTATTTTCCTCTAATTGGTTTGGACAAAAGTTAGAGCATAAAAATAGAGCCCCGTATCTTGCCCGTCCTATTGTTGTTGCGATTTGAATATAACATTTGCGTAAGTTTCACTTATTGTCCAGTTTTTCCTAAAAAGTTCGTTTAAGTGTAAATATTTTGAGAAAATAGTTCTTTTTTCATTCTTCATTTTTGTAAAAATCAGGCAAAAACGGGAAAAAAAAGAAGCTATCAAAAAAATAACTGGCAACATACAAGCAGACTCGCCCGTAGCACAAAATTAATTGATAAAAAGGGCAGTCTTGGTGGTTTTTATGCCACCCATCAGGTTAAATGCCTGCGACTGTTTAAGCTAATTAAAAGAGCTTTTCCCAGCTTGTGACTAAGTCGAGAACTTCCTGGCCTGCTTTTCCACCGTAGCTTACTAGGCGGTTCCGAGTGTCCTTTTGAGCAATGGCTGCTTTTTGGAAATCTTGCATTTGGGCTGCTTTGTCAGTGAGGTAAAGGATGCCGTCTACGCCAGCTCTTGCCATGCGGACTGATACGGTTAAGAGTTCGCTTGGTGTGGGGGTTTCTTTTGGGTCGTCGCCGGGCCCGATAACGTAGAGCGCTGCGTTTAGTTTGACATCGCGGAAGAGTTTTTTGAAGTTGCGGGTAAGCATTTCCCAGTACCATGGGGTGGCGTAGTTTTTGCTGAACATAACCACAAGGAATTCGTCGGTTAAGGGTGCTAAGTCGTCGAAGTTTACGCCGAATCGTTCATAGTTTGTCACAGGGTCTGGAAGGACACCAATGACGAATTTTTTCTTTGCACGGTTACGTACGCGGTCGCTTACTTGCGCCATGTATTCAGTGATTTCTTTGCGTCTCCATTCGTACCAGCTCAAGCCGCTTTTCTTCCAAAGTTCTTTGCAGCGTGGGCAGGTGCAGTGGCCATGTTCTGCGAAGTGGATGCTGTTTAGCCAGATGCCTTCGCTTTTGCGGGCGACGTCTTCAATGTAGTCTAATTGTTCTGCGCGGTGTTCAGGTTGGGTTGCACAGAGGACTTCCCAGCGAACGTTAAAGTTGTCGTTGGTTCTCCATGCTGGACCAAGGTCAGATTGGCTAATCCAGTCAGGGTGGAGTCTTGCGGCTACGTTGTCTCCGAAGATAGCGATGTTGCTGTGCATGTCAGCTTTGGGGGGCATTCGTCTGCCGACTTCTGGTTTTACTCGGAAAAGGTCAAAGTCGAAGCCTGGAACTTTTTTTGCTTCAAACATGTATGTGCCGAATTTCATCTTGATTCTACCTTTTTAGAACTCAAAACGTTTGGCGCTGTTATAAAGTTTTGCATAAACAGCCCACAATAGGTTAAAAAAACATTAACTCAAAAAGTAAAGGAACAGGTTAAAGAAAAAACAATGAACATAGCAGGCATAAAGGCTAGCGGTTAATCGTCGGCTTTTTTCTGTAGCGCCTGACCCATCGGGTACTCTTTGAGTTTCTCAGCCATCTTCCGTAGCTGCTTATCCACCAAAAAGTTCACAGTGCCCTCCTCAAATGTTCCGTCTGCACGCCGCACCCCAGCTTTTGTTCCTGTTAAGACTTCTATGCCTTCATCAATGGTTTTAACTGAGTAAATGTTGAATTGTCTTGCTTTCACGGCGTCTACGACTTCTTCTTTTAGCATCAGGTTTTGCACGTTGCTTTCAGGAATCATAACGCCCTGCGCGCCGGTCAAACCCTTGGCTTTGCAGACTTCAAAGAAACCTTCGATTTTTTCGTTTACGCCGCCGATAGCTTGGACTTCTCCTTTCTGGTTCACCGAGCCAGTTACTGCAACGTTTTGTTTTATGGGCAACCCTGAAAGCGCCGAGAGAATCGAGTAAAGCTCCGTGCTGGACGCGCTGTCGCCTTCTACGCCCTCATAGCTTTGTTCAAAAACCAGCCGTGCGGAGAGGCTGAGCGGTTTATCTTTGGCGTATTTGTCGTTTAGGTAGCCGCTTAAAATTAAGACGCCTTTAGTGTGGATTGGTCCGCCCATTTTTGCTTCGCGTTCAATGTCCATGACGCCTTCTCTACCCAATCCGATGCTTGCAGTTACACGTGAAGGCATACCAAACGCAAAGTCGCCCAAACCCATAACGGACAATCCGTTAACTTGCCCCACTTTCTCCTCTACAGTGTCAATGAGAAAGAAGCCGCGGGTAATCATTTCTTGGATTTTTTCTTGGATAAGTTTGGAGCGGTAAATTTTCTCTTCGATTGCCTTTTTTACGTATGCACCAGTAATTAATTCCGAGTTTTCTTGGTTCGCATAAAAGTTGGATTCGCGGATAACGTCGGCAACTAAGTTAAATTGAGTTGACAACTTGTATTGATCTTCGACAATTCTTGAGCTGTACTCAACTAGTTTAGCTAAGCCACTGGCATGGAGATGTTTAAGCCCTTCCTTGTCGCAGAGTGAACAAACAAAAGCACCGTATTTCCGTATATTCGCATCGTTTCGAAGCATTGTGGTGTCAAACTCGGCTTTTATCTTGAAAAGGTCATGAAAATCAGGGTCCATAGAGAAAAGCAACTGATAAATGTAAGATGTACCGATTAAGATAACTTTAGCGGAAAGGGGGATAGGTTGCGGTTTGAGTGTTTTGATGCTTAAAAAGCCGTAGCGTTCTTCAGGTTCTTCTATGGACATTTTTCCATCCCGAATATCCCGTTTTAGCCCATCATAGGATAAGGGGTTTCTTAGCAAATCTTCCACGGGCACAATCAAGTAGCCACCGTTAGCTCTGTGGATGGCTCCAGCGCGAATCATACTAAAATCTGTTGTTAAAGCACCGAACTGGGCTTCTTTTTCTGTTCTACCCAGCAAGTTGTGGTATGTGGGGTTAGTTTCCATAATTACGGGTGCGCCTTTAGTTTCAGCGTTGTCTATGACAAGGTTAACCTGATATTTCCTGTATGGGTCATCTTTTAGCCAAGGCATTGGAAAAGGCAACTGCTGCTCTGGTTCGCCTCTTCGAATAAACTGTTGCAGATTTTCCAGTATGTCATTTTCGACTTCTTTTAGGTAAGTTGTAACTTCAGGGTTTTCTTGATATTTGTCCTTGAGAATTTCTACTTGTCTACCTATTGCAAAAAGAGCAACTTCCCTGTTTAGTTTTTGAAGGGCTTCATGAATTTTTCGTTCCATATCAATTAGTTGGCGCATGGTGTTTCGGAATTCCGTTTCCAGTTGTTCCCTTTTTTCAGCAAACTTCTCTTTCAGCTTCTGCGGCAAAGCCAAGATTTCTTCTTCGTTCAACGGTTTGCCATCCAAAACGGGAATAAGTAGGATGCCAATTGGGGTGGTTCGGATAACAAAGCCTTCACTTTGGGCTTTGCTGCTTAACTCATCAATTAACTGTTTACGTTGCTGTTCCAAATTCCTGATTGTGGCTTCGCGTCGGGCAACGTAATCTTCACTCTCAAAAGCCTTCGGAAGCGCCGTTTTAACATTGTCTATGAAGTTTTTCATGTCAACTCGAAATTCTCTGCCCTTGCCAGCCCGTAACCCAATTGCTTTTGGTTCGTATTGATTGCCGAAATTGTTAACGTAGCACCAGTCAAGTGGGACAGGCTGAGTTTTCGCTTGAGCTTCCACGAAGCTTTTAACCGCGGTTTTTCTACCCGTACCTGGGTATCCAGCTACAAACACGTTAAACCGGTGGTCTTTTATGCCGATTCCAAATTTTAGGGCACGGACAGCTCTTTCTTGCCCAATGATTTCGCTTAGTGGAATCAAGTCTTTTGTGGATTCGCATTGCATCGATTTTTCGTTACAAACGTTTCTTAATTTCTCAACAGGCAATTGGGTGATCAAAATTTTTGTCCTCCGACAAGTAAATACAATAAAACCACACTTTTAACTTTTCACCAAAACTCAACCAACCAAGCTGCTTTCTAACAAAACCCCGCGGTCTCCAAAACTTTACCTACTGAATAGTCAGTTGAACAAACTGTTTGAGGATGTCTTGGTTTCGCACTTCAGGATGAAACAGCACTCCAAAGATTGCTTTTTGTCTATGTTTAATTGCCTGAATACATTTTGAAGATTCGGCAAGCACCTCAAACTTCTGCGGAGATGCGACTGAGAAGTTATGAAGAGCGTAGGCTTGGAATTTGCCTTGGAAGAGAGGGTTTGGCTTTTGGCTGGTTATTTCTATCATGCCAACCTGTAGGCAAGGTGTCAATTCCTCAGCAAAAACTAGGCTAATGGTTTGCATTCCCGCGCAGATGCCCAATATAGGGCGGTCAAAATCCAAAATCCAGCTAAACACTTCTAGATGCTTTAGGGTTGCGTGATCTTTGAGCGCCGTGCCAGAGAGCACAATTTTGCTGTAGGTATCCAGTTGAGTGGGTTTTAGGTCGGAGAAATGTTTGACTTCGCAGTTGCAAATCGGCTTGATTGCGGAGAGGATGGGCAAAACAAACTCGCCAAAAGCTAACGAATATGCTTTCCAGTTCATATCCACGACCAAAATCATTTAGCCACCAACCGAGCCGCTTTGACTTGGAAAACCCCGCTATTCCCCCTTGCGGCAACCGCAAAATCTGTAACTTCGATTTTCTGCTTAAACATGGGTGCATCCAAAACGGTTGTTTCGATTTCGCCTCCTTCCCCCGAGGGGCTGATGCCGAATTTACCTTCGAGCTCCACCAGCCGAGAAATCAATGTCGCATCAAGCTGTTTTCCTAGCCACTTCTCATCAAGGGGATACGCGAAAACTCCTGAAATGATGACGCTAAATTGCTTTTTTACAAGAATTTCCAAAAGCGCTTTTTGATCCTGCTTCCAAAGGGGGTTAAAGCACCAAAGGTCTTGACGGTTACAGATGCGTTGCACACGGGAAGCTTGGTAAACCGACTCAACTGCGCCTGTCACCACTCCATCAATTTGGTAGTTGGTTTTGGCTTGGGCAATTGCGTTTTCTAGGTCGACAAGTTCTACTTCTTTTTTTCCTTCCGTGACCACTCGGAGCAGTGGCAACCCCAATGCTTCTGCCTGAAGCGCAGTTATGTCGATGTTAGGGGTGTGGAACATGTAGCTTTCAGGATTTTTAGAAACCAAAGTGATTAGGCAGGCTACTTGCTCTTTTTCTGCCGCCAAATGCAGGGCAAATGTGGAATCCTTGCCGCCTGAAAACAACACGCCAAGTTTCATTTGGTTAACCTACGCTGTAACTTGCTTATATATACTGCAACTGCTATAGCAGGCAAAGGGGTGGGGTGTTTACGTTTAAAACCATACCAAAAGCCAATTGTGCATGGAGCTATGTTGAACTCGTGGGAGAAAACGTATGTCCCACAACCAAACAGACGCCAAAACGTCGCAACCCTAAAAGTAATTACCGCCTACTGCGGTCTTGTGGGAATTCTAAGACCACCACACATAAGGGCAGAAAATACTTTGAGAGGTTTAGCAAATTCTAGATAGTTTGTTCATTAGCGGTTTTTTAAACCAAAATGAAGAAAAATGTTGGAGTGGTCTTAGATTTTGACGTTGCAGACGTTGTCGATTTTCTTTATGGCTTCAAGGGTTTTTGTGTCGACTTTTTTGTGGAGCACGTAGACGGAGATGGCGTTACCGCTTTTGCCTATTTGGCGGGAATAGTTGGCGCGAATGTTGATGTCGCTATCAGCAAGTGCCTTGTCGATGTTTGCGAAGACTCCGGGCACGTCTCGGTGATAGATGAACAGTGTGTAGACGGGTTTTTCTTCAACTTCTATGCTTTCTCCAGCGTTTACTGCGTTAGTGAAGTCGCCGCCAAGCAGGTAACTTGAAACGACGCGGGCTATTTCGGTTGAGGTGTCTCTTTGGGCTTCTTCAGTGGAGGCGCCAAGGTGGCAGGTCATGACAACATTGTCAAGTTCATTTAGTTTATCTTTGAATTCTGAGCCTTTACTTTTTGGTTCTTCAGCAAAAACGTCGATTGCTGCACCCGCGATTTTGTCTTCTTTGAGTGCCCTGTAGAGTGCGTTTTGGTCGACGTTGCTTCCGCGTGAGGTATTTATGATGTATGCTGTGGGTTTCATGAGGGCAAATTCTTTTTCACCCACAATTACGTCTTTGCCGCCTGTGTGGATGCTGATAAAGTTCGATTTAGCCAAAACTTCCTCTTTGGTGAGGAATTTTATGCCTGATTCAAGGCAGGGTTTTATGTCGTAGCCTATGACTTCCATGTCAAAACCGCGTCTGGCGATCTGGGCAACTTTTTGTCCAATCCTGCCGCAGCCCAAAAGTCCCAGTGTTTTGTAGGCAATCTCGGAGCCTTTGAGTTTGTCTTTTTCCCATTTACATTTTTTTAGGGAGTTGTGGGCTTGAGCAAGGTTTCTTGAAACCGCAAGCATCAAGCCAATGGTTAGTTCGGCAACCGCGTTGGTGCTTCCATACGGAGCAGATTTCACTACTATGCCAAGTTCGGAGGCTGCCGCAATGTCGATGTTGTCGTAGCCGACACCTGCGCGTCCTACGATTTTGAGTTTTCCTTTTGCACCTGCTTGCAAAACTTCACGGGTAACTTTTGTAGCGCTTCGAACCACTAACGCGTCAAACGCGCCTATTTCCGAGATTAAGGCGGCTAAATCGCGTTTTTTGTTGTCGGTTTCTATTCCTGCTTCTTGGAATAGTTTTAAACCTTCCTTTTCTAAACCGTCGTTTAATAGTATTTTCAAGTCAAATCCCCTGACTTAACTGAAAGGTGGATTGTACTGTGCACTAATAAAGTTCTCTGCCAAAAACACGGGGTTTACTTACGCTTCTGGGTCTGCTTTGGCTGGTTTTTTGGTCTGGTTACTCGCGTGGACATGATGTCATAGTTTGATTTTACGTGACAGTAAGGGCATTTGAGGGTTCTTCTTCCTCGATAAACAATGGAAGTTATAGTTGCGCCCGGTACCCAATGGAAATTGAAGCTTTTTCTGCAATGGGGACAAGTCAGCCGCGACGTATAGTGGGGTCCATAGCGTGGGAGCAGTACAAATAGCACAATGAACCCTATCGCCACGATGATGAACATGACGGAGAGCAAGTCGAAGGTCATGGTTTTCAGTGCTAAAATCGATTGGTTACCTAATTAAGGTTTAGGAACAAAAAGAAAAAAGAAGCTACGCTTTTTTGGCGTAACTTAAGGCTTCTTCGACGGTTTGGAAGCCGTACTTGACGCCGCAAAACTCTTTTTTGAGGACTAAAACGTCTTCTTTGACTTCTGAGGGTTTGCGTTTGCCCTTGATTACATCTATCATCAGGTCGCAGAGGTGTTTTATGTCGCCTTCACCAAAGCCGCGGCGGGTTATGTCTTGAAAGCCAATTCTGAGCCCTGAAGGGTTTTCTTTGCCGCTTTGGTCATCGTAAGGTAGCAGG
>JBJKPJ010000086.1:0-8475 GCA_046706605.1 Bathyarchaeia archaeon
ACATCCATGTTTACGTTTAACAGATTTTATTGAAGATACTAAAAGTTGGTCAGGTGCTAAAAAGCGCTTTCTCGATAGATATTCAAAAACTAAAACAATTTCATTAAACTCTTTTGTTCCCCTATCACACGACAATATACTTCAGTTTTACACATGGGTTAAAAAAAGAATTGAAGATTTATAATAAATATGCTATACCAAAGAATTGGTAGAGACACCGAATTTACCCATGAACCCCTTTTTTGAACAAAACACCGTAGAAGTAACAGAACCCTTTATACAATAAAATAATGATTGGTGATCCCCATAAAAGACGTGCATTATTAATCTCGACTAAAAAATTGTCATACAAAATTTCTTAATTCTCTTCTATGGAAAATCGCATTTTTATTTTTAAAGGTGAAAAAAAGAAGTTGGGTTTGTGGGTTTTTAGCCTGTTCCTTGGATGGTGATGGTGTTGCTGAAGGTTGTTATGCCTGTTATGCTGGAGGATACGCTTAGTGTTAGTGTAGCGGTTACGCTTTGTCCTGCTGTGAGTTGGGTTCCGGTTTTGTCCCAGGTTAATGTTATGTAGGTGCTCGCTCCGGAGGGTGTCCAACCGCTTACTGTTGGAGTTGAGAGTGTTAGGGTTCCGGTTCCTGTGTTTTTGACGTATATGGTTTTTGTTGTGCTGCCTCCTGCTGCTATTGACCCCCAGCTTATGCTGGTTAGGTTTTGGGTGCAGGAGCTGTCTGAGTAGACGCCGATGTTTGGTGCGGTGGTGATGGTGCCTGTTGATCCTAGGTTTTGGTTTACGGTTATTGCTGCGAGTGTTGTGGCTGCGAGTGTTAGGGCGGCTACTGTGAGTGCGACTATCATTATTTTTGTTATTTTGGAGGATGCCATGTTTGTTCCCCGTGTGTGATTCAATCATGATTTGTATATTAAGACTTAATAAATATTATTGCCTCTGAATCCACCAGTACACCCGTACAGCACAACTACAAAACCCGCCAAAACACCCCACAAATCCACGTACAACACAAAAACAACCCAAAAACCACAAAACAAAGCAAAAAACCAACACCAACCACAACAAAATAAACACAACCCACTCAAACCACCTGCACACCCGCAAAACAGTAATGACATTCACCATCATGAAAGCAAAAATGACCCCGCACCAATACATTATATCAAGAGGAACCCGCCATGCCAAAACCCCAACTCCTAATCTTTGCAAGCATCCTGATTTTGGGCTTTCTTGACTGGCTAACAACAATCACCGGCGTAGTTTTCCGCGGCGCAACAGAACTCAACCCCCTTCTTGCAGGCTTAACCCAAACAAACCTAATTGTTTTTAGCGCTGTCAAACTTGTCGCTATCACCCTTGCAAGCTTAGCCTTCTACAAAGCAGTTTGCATAACAAGCCAAAAAGGCGCCGACTGGAAATTCACCAACACCTTCCTCACCGGCGGCTTCTCACTAACCTTTCTACTCCTAGCCGCAGTGGTAAGCAGCAACATAATCACCCTGCTCGCCTAAACCAAACACACAAAATTACAATTTTCCAGAATCCAAAAACCCCAAGGCTAATTGCAAGCGCTAAAATAAATTAGTTCTTAACAAGTTATTGCTGTCCTGTTTAAAGAGGATTTTGTTGTGTCATTTGGCACTAACATCAATTTTTATACTGTCTAGGGATAGTGTATAGAAAAATAGGGTAGCGGTATATTTGCCTAAGTGTCCTAATTGCGGCTCTGTTGCTGTTAGGCTGTTAAAGTCGTTGAGCAATCACGCTTTTCGAATAGATGCCTATGAATGCACCAATTGCCACCATAAATTCAAAGTAATAGTCCGATAATCAAATAGCCCAGTTATCCTGCAATCTACATTTCTTTGAGCATTTTAGGAATTCGTTCTTTATATCAAAAGCTGCTTGTAGCTAAATCTGTTTTTTCATTTTTGTCTGCCTAATTTTCACGGTTGGTGAACCATTGCCAAGTAGGTTTTACTGTTATGTTTTTTCCCGATAAGTTAAGGGTGTCTTGTTGATTAGCGGTTAATATCAGGCCGGTGGTCAAATTGAATTTTTCCATTGCTTCACTTAAGCCGTCAAGTTCTCTTTTTTTGTTATCTTCGTTTAGTTGATAACATACCTGTATGGCTTGAGTGATGGCATTGTTTTCTTTGATTAAAAAGTCGCATTCATTGTGTCCTTTGAAATAGAAAACTTGTTTTCCAGCCCGACGAAGATGCAGAAAAACAGCGTTTTCAAGCATTCGGCCTTTATTTGCGGAAAAGGACACAGAGTTAACATTGGCAAATCAATTATCTATAACATAAATATTCATTGGGTACACTGGTTGTTTTTTTAGGGAATAGTCGAATTTGGAGACTGAAAATAACAGATAGCTCTCTTCTAGGTATGAGACGTAGGCTGTTGCAGTGTTGGTGGAGCCAAGATTGAATGTTTTTGCGAGGCTGTTGAAGGAAAATTCGGTGCCCACGTTTGAAAGCAAGTAGAGTGCGATTTCCTTTATAGCTTGGGGACTTCTCAGTTTGTGCCGTACTACAATATCTCTTAAGATTATGTCGTTGAAGAGTTCTTGCAGGATGGCGCTTTTTTTATATTTGAGGTATTCTGGAAAGCCGCCCTGATTTAGATATCTGCTAAAAGAGTCATTATCAGGTTTTTGCAAGGTAAACTTGAGGAATTCCTCATAGGAAAATGGAAATAGCTCGTATCGTAGGTGTCTTCCAGTGAGTCTTGTTCCAAGTTCTTTGCTCATCAGCGAAGCGTTTGAACCTGTTAACAAGAAATGCTTTTTTTTATCAAGCAATGACCTAACAAAAATTTCCCATTTTTCGACGTTTTGTATTTCGTCAAAAAAGTAGCAGTCACACTCTGCATAATCTTCTTGTAAGACCTCATCTAGCTTTTGGAAGTCAGATAGGTCAAAGCCTGTTACGCGGGGATCTTCAAAATTAAAGTAATACCTTCCTTTTTGGGCTTTCATAACTTGACGTAGAAGCGTGCTCTTGCCACACCGGCGTATGCCTGATAGTACTAATGCGAAAGGAAGTGAAAGGTCGATTTTTCTATTTAAGGCACGTTCTATTCCGTAATCTAAGGATTCGAGGTCTTTTTTTTGGGCAGCAACTATTGCTTTTAATGTTTCCTTAAGGATCATAAAAGAAACTGTGCATTATTAAAATATAAATCTATGCATTACCAATGCACAAAAACAAAAATAAAAATAAAATACCGACCCTTCACACACCTACAAATTATCCACCCTAAACCCAAAAACCCCAAAAATTAGCTTTCCACCACCAAAAACCTGCCAAAACCACGCTTTAGCGTGCACTCGTAGCTTATTTGTGCAGCCAGCCGCGGCCGCCTTTTTTTGGTTGTTGACCTGGATTTTTTATAGCTGTTTTTTCGGCTCGGTAGGCGGCGGCTCGTTTGCCTTTGGTTGGTTTGCCAGAGGTTATGCTTGTTTTTATGAATTTATTCCATCCGCCTACGTTAGGGTCCGCTGGGATGTAGCGCTCTGGGTTTTGGACTTGTTTTTCTTTTAGGATTTCTTTAAAATTAAGAGGTTTGCAGTCTCTGGTGGCGTGGATGATTACGCCTCGCTCGATGCTCAAGCTCTGGTATTCGTTGGTTGAGACTCCTTCTGCACGGATTTTGTCATCAAAGCGTTGGTCCCATAAAAGTTTCCACTCAGCCCGCAATTCCTCAACAAGCTTATCTTGCGCCTTAACTCTGCAGGCAATTGTGGTTGGAAAAGACTCTTTTTCGGCTTGCATCAAGCATCCTCTAAGGGTTACTTTCTTGAGAACTATTTAATAATTATTCTAGAAACCGTAATATAGTTTTCTACAACCAAACAAAAACAAACTTCACAATACACCACAAAATAAAACACAAACCACTACAAAAAAGCCTAAAAACCCAAACCCAAAAAAATTAAGCACCACACCTACCACAACAATAAAAGAAGTCGTCCTGTTAGTTGCACGCTGCTGGACTACTTTTAAGCCAATACACCAAGCTTCTTTATAGCAGCTCTTATTTTATCCATAGCCAAAAATTGATCTTAATGGTCATGTTTTAGGTTAGCAATGGCCTGATCAATAATATCTAGTTCTATTTTCTGAAACTCTGTTTCAGGTTGCTGTGCAACTTGTCTACGATACTCCTCCAAATCACTACAGTCAACTATCTCCCGCTTCAAACTCTTCTCCCCTTAAACAACTTTTTATCAAATTGAACATGTGTTCAACGTCAATTTAAGTATTTTTACTATCAAACATAACAGAAGAAAACATCAGACTTGGGCAATCAACAACCGCTAAGCCGCTTATGGAATCATTTAAAGCACAAAAATGTCCAAAATATGGAAAAATAGAAAACATTTCCCACTACAAGTAGCGTGCAACCTAAACCTTTGCGCTACTCCCACATTTCTACGCGATTATGCAGTTTGATGTTGCTCCAAAGGAACTATACCTATCTCCAAGCCCTCGGACCGCCGGCTGGCTGCTCTTACTTTAGGACGAAGCCTCTTTTCCGTTTTTGAACCAGCAAAGTACATAAACCAACCAACAAAAAAGATGCACACTGCAGTAGGTAGCAAAAGAAACGCCTTAATTGGATTTTTACGGCTCATGACTTTTTTTCCGTTCGCGTTTCTTATAAAATTTTGCAACATGCAGATATATACGTGAAAGGATCAAAAGTAAGACTTGAGGATTGGGTCAGAGAGTTGGGCTGCTGAATTCTGCTTGTTAAGGCTGAAATTGTTCACAGTGCCCGAAGGCACTTGAATGTTGATAAAAAAGAGTGTTGGTTGTTGTTTTAGCCTGTTCCTTGGATGGTGATGGTGTTGCTGAAGGTTGTTACTCCTGTTATGGTTGGTAGTACGGTTAGGGTTAGGGTTGCTGTTGTGCTTTGGCCTGCTGTTAGTTGGGTTCCGGTTTTGTCCCAGGTTATTGTGATGTAGCCGCCTGCTGCTGAGGGGCTCCAGCTGCTTGTGGTTAGGCCGGTTAGTGTTAGGGTTCCTGTTCCTGTGTCTTTGAGGTATATGGTTTTTGTTGTGCTGCTTCCTGCGGCTATTGATCCCCAGTCTATGGTGCTTAAGCTTTGGGTGCAGGCGCTGTCTGAGTAGACGCCTATTGCTGGTGTTGCTGGTGGTGGAGTTGGGGTGGGAGAGGCTGTTGGTGATGAAGTTGGAGTAGGTGCAGTCGTTGGTGGAGGGGGTGGGGGTGGGGTTGGGGTTGATATGACTGTTATTATGCCTGAGGAGTTTATGTTTTGGTTTAGGCTTATGGCTGCGATGGTTGTTCCGCCTAATGTTACGGCGGCTATGGTGAGTGCGATTATTGCGATTTTTGATAATTTGGCTCGTTCCATGGGTGGTTCCCAGCATCATGTTTTAAGTATTGAGACTTAATAAACATTATTGTATAACAATCCACAAACAAAAACCACCCCAAACCCCAAAAACAGACCCAACTTCCAAAGTCTAGGGTAACTGAATACACTGAAATTTAGCGCATTTTAAGAGTAAGCAACGCCGCAAATAAGCGGCACCCTTTACTCGACTTTTAAATCTTAATCTCTATCGGACGGTGCGATAATCATAGGGGTGACTGGGGCTTTGTTGGTGATTTCTGGGCTAATTTTCTGGCAAATCATTAACAGCGAATTTTCAGTTACAGCTAACATGCTTTTTCCTTTTTCCGTTAAGCTGTAGACCTTGCGTGGTCTTTGAGAATCCATATCCCAAACGCTTCGCAATTGGCCCTTCTTCTCGAGCTGGCCAAGCAGTGGATAGATGGTGCTAGGACCAAAGTAAATGCCAAACCCTTTGCGAATACTTGTGATTAGCTGGTAGCCATGCATGCTTTCTTTTTCTAAGTACTGAAGAATTATCATGTCTAAAAGTCCTTTTGCAAGTTTTGTTTGCGCTTCTTTTTGATTAGCTGCTATCATGTGTCATCTTACCTTTTATTTATGTATTAATTCTTGCTAAACGCGTAATTAAATGCTTTTACATAACCAATGCATACCAAAAAACGACATATACAACACAACTACACCAAACACCATAAAATAATACACAAAAAACAATATTCCCAGCCTAAAAATATTCCAAAACCAACCTGTACAACAACACAACACAAAACAAACAAACCGCCATCTCAAACAGGCAGAAAAACCAAAAATTTGCCACAATAACGGCTTTATAATACCCGAGCCAACGCTGCATGTCTCCAATTAAGGTGCAGCAAGGTATGTGTGTGACTACAACTCTACAACTACATACCAATATTAAGTTCGTGGGGCTCATCAAGCGTAGGAGAATTCTAAATGTCAATTAATGAAAACAAAGCTGTGGTTCGTGAATTTGTCTCAAAGGTTTTGGTAGGTCGGGACATTGGCATGGTTGACAAACTGCTTGCAACCAATTACGTGAACCGTTTAGGCAACATTGATTTAGCCGGCTTTAAGGCAATGCTTTCCGCTATGAATTCGGCTATGACCAAAATGAATATTGAAATCCAAGACATTGTTGCCGAAGAAGATTCAGTTGTTATCCGCGGCAAATTTGACTTAACCCTTGCTGATGGAAAAAAAGTCTCTGGCAGAATCATCACGTATTATCGTCTCGCAAACGGAAAAATAGTGGAAGATGACCCCATATCCACCCCTGACCTAACTCAAATTATGGGAAACATATTGCAGCCAACGCCCCTTCCCCAAGCCTAACTAATCAAACGCCATTACTGCCAGCGCGTGCTCCATAACCCTCTTTCTTTTTTTAGCTCACTTTAGTGCTTAGCGCAGAAAATTTTGTTTTCTATATTTTTGTTTGCGTGGATGTGGTAGTCAAACATCAACCACAAAGCCTTAACTCACCTAATCCACTTCCATTTTGGAAGATCTCACAATGAGAAAGCTGATATTGTCCATGCAAATGACACTTGACGGCTATTCAACAGGACCAAACGAAGAAATGGACTATCTTCCGCCCTTCACCGACGAAGCGATGTGGCAAGACCTTCATGAAGAAATGTGGAGAAATCTCGCAGGCATCGACACTTTGATTCTGGGACGCAGAACGTATCAGATATGGGAGCAATATTGGCCTGCAGCCGCAAAGAATCCTCAGAGCACAGATAATGACAAAAAGTTTTCACGATTTGCAGACGAAACAAAAAAAATTGTTATCTCAAGCACCCTAAATAGCGTAGACTGGAAAAATAGCGTGCTTGTTAAAGCTAACATAGCAGAAGAAATCCAAAAGTTAAAACAACAACCAGGAAAAAACATCGGCGTTGCCGGAGGCGCAACAGTAGCACAAAGCCTTGCAAAACTTGGATTAATTGACCAGTACATGTTGATTGTTCATCCAGTGATTTTAGGCAAAGGAAAACCCCTGCTAAAAGAATTGGGCAACAGACAGAACCTGAAGCTTGTTGGCACAAAAACTTTCAATTCAGGTGCAGTAGAACTAAACTATAACCGAATCATATGAAAAATGAGGTAACCAGATGCAGAAATCTATAACCAACCCAGAAAAAAAGACAAATCAAAAAAAGATTGTTTCAGAATACTTCAAACTAATCAAGGAAGGCAAATTCAAGGAAGGCTTACGATTTTTTGCCTCAGACTGCAAAACCCACAACCCCTTTGTTGCAGGAAACATGGAAAACATAACAGACGCCATGATCGCAGCCAACAAAGATTATGGACCCAAATACCCCCAAGCACAATTCGAGTTGAAGCAGGTTTTGGCAGATGGTGATTATGTTGCTGCCTACACACAGCTCAGGGCATCTCCGACCAATCCTGCGGAAGGCGGACTCAGACAAATACATCTATTCCGCTTTAAAGACGACAAAATAGTAGAATACTGGGATATAACCCAACAAATAATGCCCAATACACCAAATCCCAATGGAGCTTTCTGGTAGAAGGATAATTGATGGGCTTATTTTTGCTAATTTACGGGTGGATAAGAGAAAAATTCAACAGACATGCAAGGGCTTATCTTCTATGATGAGTTTCGTGCCGTTTTTGATATGTTTCGAGTTTAGGAATATTATTCTTAAGTCCTGCAGAGGAAAACAAATTGGTTAACAACACAGGGGAATTATCCAAGATGACTAAAGAGTTTGAGGTTGATTTGGATTCTGAGTTAGGTAGTTTGGTGGATGATTACTTCGATGAGCAAGTTAACTTATCGAAGACAAAAAATCGCGAACCCTCAGAAAAAAAATAGCCAAAAATGACGCGTGTTACAAAAGCTAATTTTAGCACATGTGCCTTTATTTTGGTTAGGCAAATCAGAAAAATGTCGCTGTCAAACTGGGAAAATACGATTTTTTCCATGCATTATTGAATCGTATTCTAAACTACGAAACAAAGCTTTTAAGCAACTTTGCTTCGAATAAACAAATACACATCTCTTTACTCAAAAG
>JBJKPJ010000087.1:0-7410 GCA_046706605.1 Bathyarchaeia archaeon
GCACCCTGCTGAAGCTACTAACAGAATTGGTTTAGCTGACGTAGTAGATGAGTTCTTTTTCTTCGAGGATTTGCTGAATTTTGTCGACTGCTTCGTAAACTTGTTCTTCTTTTTTGGCTCCCACACAAACAAGTTTGCCTGCGCTGAAAATCAGAAAAACCACTTTAGGTTCATCCATGCGGTAAACTGCGCCTGGGAACTGCTCTGGCTCGTACATAACGTGGCTGAGCTTATAGGCTAGGCTTTCTAAGTCAATTTCTCCGCCAAGTTCCGCTGAGGCAACGATGTTTTGAATGTTTACAATGGGTTTCTCGGTGATTTGGATTCCTTCACTACGCAGTTCCTTGACAACTTTTTCGACTGCGCTACGGCTTTCCTTTTCGGATTTGGCTCCCGTGCAAACCATTTTGCCTGTGCCGAAAATCAAGGTGGCGGTTTTGGGTTTTTTTAGACGAAAGACCAAACCGGGGAAAACGCTGGGGTTATATTCGGTTTGTGGGAATTTTTCCACGATTTTTTGTAAGTCGATTTTTTGGTTAAGCGAAACCGAAGCTACGATATTTTGAATGTTAATTATTGGTTTACGTTTACTCATGTCAACTCACGATTGAGTATTTATAAATAAAGCAAGGGGTATATAAAGCATCTATTTATAACGCCAGTGAAAAGGCAAAAACCGCTAATAAATCCCAAAAACCACCCGGCTTGCGCCTATTGCGATTTTTTCTATAACACTCATGTTTAAAGGCTTGATGTTGCGTTCCGCGCTTGAGAAGACCCATGAAAAGAGGTTGTGGATTTAGGCTTTTCCGATTGTGACTTGGACGTTTTGCTGTTGTCCATTGCGCACTACGGTAAAGGTGACTGTTTGCCCTGGCAATGTGTGCTGTTCCAGATAGCTTAGAAGGTCGTCAGTATTGGTTATCCGCTGGCTACCTGCGCCAACTATTATGTCCCCGCCTATAACCACGGTGGAGCCTAGGATTGAAGTTTGGGTGTTGCCGCCTTTAAGCCCGTTGTTGGCTGAGACGCTTTCAACTAGGAAACCGTAGGTGACAGAGGTGCCCATGGCTTGAGCGATTTGGTAGTTCATGTCGGTGCCCTCGGCGTTTATGGATGGGTGGTCATTGTAGGAACCCGTGGAAACAAGTGAGCCTAATTCGCGGATGATTGTGTCTGAAGGGATGGCAAACCCTAAGCCCTGCGAGTTGCTGATGCCTGCTGTTGTGATGCCCACAACTTTGCCGTCGTATGTTAACAGTGGACCGCCGGAGTTGCCTGGGTTGATGGCGGTGCTGGTTTGGATTGTATCGGGGATGTTTTGCCCGTTTTGGGTGCCTGTATCTTCTACTATGGTTCTGCCCAGCGCGCTTACGACTCCTGTGGTTAAGGTGCCTGATAGCCCGTATGGTGAACCTACTGCGACAACTGGTTCTCCCACCTCCAAGGAGTTAGAACTGGCAAGTACAAGCGGGGTTAGTCCGCTCGGCATCGGTGTTACGCTAACGGCAGCTAAGTCGGCCTTGGGGTCAGAGCCCAGCACTGTCGCGGGATAGGCATCGCCATTCGAGAAGGTAACGGTAATGTTGATGGCACCATCTATCACATGGTCGTTGGTAACAATGACTAGTTGGTTGTTTACTTCAGCAACAAAACCTGAACCCTGTTGGAGAGTGTAGACTTGACCGAAGAAGCTGTTTTGTGCCACTAAGTCTTGGATTACGACTACTGAAGGTTTGACTTGTTGGTAGAGGCTAGCTAAAGAAACGTTGTTACCCAAAAAGAAGGTTTGTTGGGAGCCATTGTTTGCAGCCTGGGTGAGTCCCAACTGGGATTGCAGGTTGACTAGTTTTTGGTTAAAGTCTTGGTATGTGATGGCATATCCTATTAAGCCGCCAGCCAGCAAACCAACCAAAAGAATCCCAACGATAATCATAGCTGAGGAACGTCTGGTTTTTGGGGGTGGAGGGGGAAGAAGAGAAATGTCGGGGTGTGTTTCCATAGTAAATCCTCTTGTTAAATTGTGTTTGGTGATTTATTTTTACGTTGCGAAAGGCTCATCAGTTAATGTGAGCGGCTTATGACAAATGGGACAAACTTCGGCGTTAGGGCTTAATTTTTCTCCGCAGTTGGGGCATTTATTGTTCTTTTTTGCCATGTGCAAGCCTTCTTTTTCCTTGATTATTTTGCCGTCTTTAAGCAGCAGCATCCGCTCCGTGTGGTTTGCGGCTTGGCTGTCGTGGGTAACCATGATGATGGTGGTGCCCTGAGTTAAGTTAAGGTTAGCTAGCAACTTGATGATTTCTTGCTTGTTTTGGCTATCCAAGTTTCCCGTCGGCTCATCTGCCAAAATCATGGCAGGGTTATTTGCCAGTGCACGTGCAATTGCGACACGTTGTTGTTCGCCTGCGCTTAGCCGTTGGGGTCGGTGGTTTTCGCGTCCTGAAAGACCTACCATTGCTAGTAGTTCTTTAGAGCGTTTGGTGCGTTCGCTTTTGGCTTTGATTTTGCCTTCCATGGGCAACTCGACGTTTTCGCGTGCGTTAAGGTAAGGTAGCAGGTTGAAGGTTTGGAAGACAAAGCCCATTTTATCGCGTCGTATTTTATAGAGTTGTCCTTCTGGCAGTTTTCCAACGTCAACGCCATCTAGGAGTACTTGTCCACTGGTGGGTTTATCTATGCATCCGAAGACGTTTAGCAGAGTGGTTTTACCAGAGCCAGAGGGTCCCATGATTGCCACAAATTCGCCTGCGTTCACGGTTAAGTTTAGATTTGTCAGCGCTTGAACATCACGTTTGCCAAGCATGTAGGTTTTGTTTAGATTTTCGATTTGTAGGACAGGTTTACTCATATTTCATTGCCTCTGCTGGCCTAATTTTTGATGCACGCCACGCGGGGTACAAGCTGCCTAAAGCACCAAGAACAATCGCCGCGATGAACCCAAGCAACATCAACTGAACGTTGAGGGTTGCGGCAGCATCCAGCCCAGGGATAAATCGGGTTGCGCCTCTAACGGCAACGTTTCCTGCTGCACTGGTTGGAGATAAAACCAGCGACGAAAGCATCGGCGCAGCAAAGAACCCAATGCCTATGCCAACTATACCCGCAATCATACTTAGCAGGACACCCTCCAGCATGAATTGCCCCATCACGTTAAAGTTGCTAAATCCGATGGCTTTGAGGGTTCCGATTTCTTTGGTTCGTTCACGGACAGTGTAGAGCATAACAAAGAGCACTATTAGGCTGGTAGCAGCGATGACTACGATTATTTCTTCAATTGCGGTTTGCTGAGTTGACGCTATAGAGTCCTGAGCGTTTGAGAGGGCGGTAGTGAAGGTTGCTTGCTGGTCTTGGAGAGCGGTTAATCGATCTTGCGCAGTGGTGACTTGAAGTTCGGGATGCAGCGAGTTTATGGCAGTTGCAACCTGTGAGACCACGTCAGGGTTTTCTGTGAACACTCGAAGGTCGGTAATGTAGCCTTGGTTGCTGGTTAGGGCTTGAGCATCTGATAAGTTCATATACAGAGTTAATCTGTCTGATGGACCTGAATCTCCATGTATGCCTATTACTGTGAAAGATTGGTCTAAAATTGTAACCGAATCGCCTACGCTAACACCGAAAGTTGCAGAATTGTTTTCGCTAAGCACAACAACTCCACTGTCACTTGCTTGGAGATTTCTGCCCTCTGTTATGTTTGCAGGTAGAATTGAATAGTTATTAATTAAGTTCGAAGTTAGCGGTATGCCCTCGATGTAGTATTGGGGCACCATAATGGTGAAGTCTCTGCCAAACTGCGAGATAGTTTGGTTTTGACCTTCTGTTACTTGCAAGATTGGTTCAACAGCAGCAACACCTGAAATTGAAGCAACATCAGTGTAGAGACTCTCGTTCATCGGGCTTCCTTGACCCATACCAAAAGCGCCTCCGCCAAACACGCCTGGTCTGCCACCACCTCCAAATCCTCCAAAACCGCCATTATCGTTGGTTCCTCCGCTCGACCCTTGACCGAATTGCCCTAGATTAAAACTGCCTATCCCACTTGTTCTGCTAAAGCCGAAGCCTGAAAAACCAGAGGCTATGGTGCAGTCGATTTGGGTTGCGGTAGCGTTTATTGATTGGCTGGTTTGGTTGATGGTATTTGACAGGTCGTTTGCCATGTTAGTGGCTGTCTGTTGGTTAGCTAAAACGCCTGCGGGGATTGAAATCATGATTGCTAAAGAAAATCCTAAAGCTATTATGACCAGCAATGCACGGATTTTTCGTCTGGAAATGTTACGTACGGCTCTGGTGATTATTCCCACGTGTGGCACCTGTAGTTTGTTAACAGAAAATGGCAACCAAAAAGGGATTCAAAGGGGTATCCAATAATTTGGGCAGTTATTGGGCTTATGGCCTTAAATTCCATTTTTTCAAATCCCTTTCTGGTTGCTTGACCCCTTTTACTTGGAACAGTTATTAAATAATTTTTCAAAATCTTACCCAAATCCAACCCTAATTTGCAAACTCAAAAGAAAGTTCAGAAATAATTGTATCAGAAAAATAGTTCACACTAAAAAAAATTGGAACAAAGAAATGGTTATGTGAATTGTTAATGTTTACTTGTCGATTTCGGTGACAGCTACAGTTACAATCTTTGTCACTTTATTTTGTGAAAGGTCAACTACCAAATACGCGTGGCTGCCATTATTTCCAACCATCAGCACATTCGCAGTTGGAGCCTGAGTTACAACATTGCCGTTTCCATCAATGGTTGTGGAGATTACTGGATGAATCGATGTAATGTTATAGCCTTGGCTAATCAGGTTTTGTACATCACTGTCACTTTGCGCGATGGCTGTAACGTTGGCGGTATAGTCGCTGCTTACTTGAATTGCGCCTGGACCAAAGCCGCCTCTCATGTCGCCTCTAAATCCCATGCCTAAGCGGGGTTCTCCCATCATGAATGGTCCACCAAACCCGCCAAAGCCGATTGTATTATTGTCTGTAGTTGTGGTTATCGATGAAACCAAGGGGGTTAATTCGCTATCCGATGCAACAGAGTTTGGTGTATCTGCTTTTACTGTGGGTTGCAGGGCAAGAAGGAGTCCCCCCGCGATGGCGGCTATGGCGACAACGGAGAGTAAGGCTAAAGCCGTTATTTTTGCGTTCATACCTGTTTTTCACCTCCTGTTATGCAAAAAGCAGGTGGTCAAATTGCTATTAAGGGATTTTTCAGGATTACACCCCAATCCGTTCCGAATTTTTTCCTAAACATTCCCAACTTGGCGGGTTTGAAAGCACACATTTATTACTTTAGCCCGAATAAGTCTGTCCAAGAACCTCAAACTTCAACCGCACGGGGCAAAAAGATGATGTCTTCAAACGCACGTTCGCTAAAATACCTGCTAGGATGGCTAATTGCAGGTACACGAGGCGGACCAACCCGTGCAAAAATAATTGAAGCACTAAAAGAAACACCGCTAAACGCCAACCAACTCGCCACGATGCTGTCAATGGATTACAAAACAATGCGGCATCACCTGGAAGTCTTAGAGAAAAACAAGATCATAACTTCAGTTGGAGACAGGTACGGCGCAACATATTTTCTGACTCAAACCATGGAAGACAATTTTGTCTTGTTTGAGGAGATTATGAAGAAAATCGGGAAAAAGTAGAAAAAGGAGCAAAACAAGTTGGAAAAACATATGACTAATAGGCTTAAAGTTGGATTAGTAGTTACGCTTTTGGTAGCGGTGGCTCTTTTAGCTGCTCTTTGGGCTATGACAGCCTTAAATGAACAGCCATTTATAGAGCGACGTGCTCCTCCGCCAGGCGGCTTTGTTCCAGGTGATTTCGAATATTTCTATGTAGCATACACAATTATTGCTACCATAAACATAGCGCTGCTGGTCATGGTGTTATTAACATACATAAACATTTACAACAAAACACGATCCCCTTTCACCGTCGGATTAATAATCTTCGCATTAGCCTTCCTCTTAAAAGACGTATCATCCCACCCCTTCATAACAGGACTCTTCAGTTTCCGCGCATACGGGTTGGGACCGTTTGCATTTTTGCCAGCACTCTTTGAAATGGCGGCGCTGTCAGTTCTGCTTTACCTTAGTTTAGAATACTAACAATTACATTACATCAACAGCCGCAAACATGGCGATCGCCGTCGCAGCACGTTACCATTAAATTATTCGTTTTTTCCTAACAGCTAATAAGCAGCAAACCTAAACTAAAGTGGAAACTGATTTTTATGGAGCCCTCAGAGCCCAAAAGAAAACCAAACAGGCTTATCAACGAAAAAAGCCCATATCTGCTTCAACACGCCTACAACCCTGTTGACTGGTACTCTTGGGGCGACGAAGCTTTTGAAGCAGCTAAAACACAGGACAAACCAGTGTTTGTCTCCATAGGCTACTCAACCTGCCATTGGTGTCATGTGATGGAAAAAGAATCCTTCGAAGACCCTCAGGTTGCCCAACTAATGAACCAAGCTTTTGTCTGCATAAAAGTTGACCGCGAAGAACGCCCAGACTTAGACGCCGCCTACATGGCAATCTGCCAGAACATGGGCAGAAGTTGTGGTTGGCCCCTTAATGTTATCATGACCCCCGACAAAAACCCCTTTTACGTCGCCAGCTACATCCCCAAAAACGACCTCTACGGCAACGTTGGCATGATAAGCCTTGTTCCTCAAATCAGCCAAATATACAAAACAAGAAAAACCGAAATGGAATACGTCGGCAAAGAGCTCACAGAGCAAATACAAGTCAGCTCGGTTGCGCCCATGGTAGAGGAGTTGGACAAAGCTGAGCTTGATGACGCTTATGAACAGTTGTTTTTGCGGTTTGACCAAGTTAATGGTGGGTTCGGAAGAGCACCCAAGTTTCCTTCCCCGCACAATTTGCTTTTCCTGTTGAGGTATTGGAACCGAACCAAAGAAAAAACGGCATGGGTCATGGTGGAGAAAACCCTGCGTGCCATGCGGCTGGGCGGTATCTTTGACCAAATTGGATTGGGATTTCACCGTTACTCCACCGATGCCCAGTGGCTTGTTCCACACTTTGAAAAAATGCTCTATGACCAAGCTTTCTTGGTACTAGTGTATTTGGAGGCGTTTCAGGCTTCGGGGCAACAAAAATTTAGAATTACCGCCAAAGAAACCCTTGACTACGTTCTTAGAGATTTAACTTCGGAAGACGGAGGGTTTTTTGCCGCTCAGGATGCGGACAGCGAAGGGGAGGAGGGCAAATTTTACCTCTGGACCCAAAAAGAAATCCAACAGGCACTTTCCTCTCAAGACGCTGAGTTGGCGACTAAACTGTTTGATGTTAGGGCGGAGGGCAACTATGTTGAGGGGCGCAGTGGCAGAAATGGCAAAAACATCCTGCATTTAGCCCTGCCCATCGAAGAATTAGC
>JBJKPJ010000088.1:0-1607 GCA_046706605.1 Bathyarchaeia archaeon
TGGCGTCAGATAGGCTTGTCATGGATAGGGGTATATTGGTCTTCTTTTTTATTTTATTCGCTATGAGGCAGCAAAATCACTTTCAGGGATTGACCCGCTTCCGCCATCAATCGGAAACCTTCCTGCGCCTCCCGCAACGGCAGTCGATGGGTAATCATGCCCGCAACGTCGAATTTTCCAGTTGCCAGAAACCTCAGCGAATCCTCTAGGTCGTTTGGTGCAGCGCCGTAGCTGGTTTGCATGGTGATTTCGTTGCGCCAAAACTGGTTAATTGGCACAGGCAACTTCACACTGGGTCCAGGAACCGCAAAAAACAAGATGGTTCCGCCGTTATCCACGCAGTCCAACGCTGCCATCGCTGCTGGGGTTGCGCCCGTGCAAACGACAACTTGGTCAGCTAAATGTCCGCCGTTTACTTCTTTGAGTTTCTCTTGCAAGCTGGATTTTGCGTCAAGCGCGTGGGTTGCGCCAAACTTCTTTGCCAACTCCAATCGGTAGGGGTTGATGTCGGCTACGACGATGTTTTGGACGCCTTTGAATTTGGCAAGCTGCACATGCAAAATTCCTGAAATCCCGCTCCCAATAACCAGAAGCGTGTCATCTGCTCCAAGGTTTGCCAGCCGCTGTCCACGAGAAACGCAAGCCAGTGGCTCAATGAAGGTGCCTTCTTCAAAACTCATTGTGTCGGGGAGCTTGTAGATGCCGTATTTGACATTGATTTTTGGGACTTGAATATATTGCGCAAAGCCGCCGGGATAGTAATTGGTTGTGTGGAGAGTGTTGCAAGCAGTGTGGTAGCCGCGTTTACAGTAGCGGCAACTGTTGCAAGGAACATGATGCGAGACAAAGACGCGATCACCAACTTTGACATCTTTAACTTTGTTGCCCACCTTGTCGATAATACCTGTTGCTTCGTGTCCCAGCACGCGCGGGGCTTTGGGTACACGGTACCATTCGATAACGTCGCTACCGCAGATGCCGCTGGTCATGACTTTTAGCAGAACTTCTTCTTCACCGATTTTAGGAACCGGAATTTCTTCTACGCGGACATCATGGTTGTTGTAATAGTAGGCAGCCAGCATACCAATCACAAGGAGCAGGTTAGGTTTTGCCTGCTATTATCTGGTTGTAGTAATCGTCTGCTTCTTGTGCGGTGTAGTTGTCGTGGATTATCGCGCGGATGGCGCGGATTGAGGCGGCAGGGTGTTCGGTTTGCCAGATGTTTCTGCCCAAATTGACCCCGATAGCGCCTTTCTGCATGCCGTCATAGACAAACTCGAAGATTTCTCGTTGGGTTTCAGTTTTGGGTCCCCCAGCAATCACAATGGGCACAGGGCAACCGTCTACAACTTTCTCGAAACGCTCTTTGCAGTAGTAGGTCTTTACGACCCGCGCTCCGACTTCAGCGGCGATGCGAGCAGCCAACGCCAAGTAACGTGCTTCCCTTTTTTCCAACTCTTTACCGACAGCGCAAACAGCCATCACGGGGATGCCGTAATCTTCGCATTCATCGACAAGTTTTCCGAGGTTGGTGAGGCTTTTGTTTTCGTATTTACTGCCAACAAATACGGACATGGAAACAGCTGAGGCGTTTAGTCTTAGGATTT
>JBJKPJ010000089.1:0-8651 GCA_046706605.1 Bathyarchaeia archaeon
GGCATACACACAGGCGACAGCATCGTTGTGGCCCCCTCGCAGACCATGACTAACCGCGAATATCACCACATCCGCTCCATCTCAATCAACGCCATCCGCCACTTGGGCATTGTAGGTGAATGCAACATCCAGTGGGCGCTGCATGCCAAATCAGAGGAGTGCCGCGTTATTGAAGTTAACAGCCGCATGTCCCGCAGCAGCGCGCTCGCCAGTAAAGTCACAGGATACCCCCTTGCCTACATCGCCACAAAACTCACATTGGGCTACACTCTGCCAGAGCTTATAAATAAAGTCACCGAAGTCACAACCGCCTGTTTTGAACCAGCCTTAGACTACATCACCGTCAAAATTCCGCGGTGGGACCTGCAAAAATTCAGAAACGCCGACCGCCACGTTGGTCCCCAGATGCGTAGCGTCGGCGAAGTTATGGCGATCGGCCGTTGTTTTGAAGAGGCGCTGCAAAAAGCGGTGCGTATGCTTGACACAGGCAAAATCGGCTTGGTCTGCAACCCAGAAGATTCAGAACAGGAATCCGAAGAGCGTCTCCGAGACGAAGTTGCCCACCCAACAGATGAGCGGCTCTACAAGATTGTGAAAGCCATAAAAATCGGCATTCCCATCATGGAAATCTACCGCCTAAGCGGCGTAGACCCCTTTTTCCTGTACAAAATCCAAAACATAATCAACATGGAAAACCAACTGTGCAGCTTAAACCTTGGCGAAAACGGCGCAACCGAAATCATCCGCGAAGCCAAACGCATAGGCTTTTCCGACGAACAAATCGCCAAGTGCCAAAACACTGACGAAGCAACAATAAGGGCTTTCCGAAAAACCGCCAACATCATCCCCGCGGTTAAGCAGATTGATACGTTAGCTGCAGAGTGGCCAGCAAAAACCAACTACTTGTACATGACTTACGGTGGCGACGAAGACGATATCGAACTTAGAGCCACCCCAAGCAAAGTCATAGTGCTGGGTGCAGGCGTGTTCCGCATCGGCTCCAGCGTGGAATTTGACTGGTGTGGCGTCAACACGATTTGGGCGCTAAAGAAAAATGGCATCCAAGAAGCCATCATGGTAAACTACAACCCTGAAACTGTCAGCACCGACTACGACGTCAGCGACAAACTTTACTTCGAAGAACTCACCACAGAACGCATATTGGATATTTACGAAAAAGAAAACCCGCTTGGCGTCATTACCAGTGTAGGTGGACAAATCCCAAACAACCTCTCCATGAAACTTGCCAAAGCCGGCGTCAAAATCCTCGGCACCTCTGCAGAAGATGTGGACTTGGCTGAAGACCGTTCCAAATTCAGCGCACTTTTAGACCAGCTTGGTATTAAGCAGCCCAGCTGGAGCAAACTCCAATCCATCGCCGAAGCAAAACGCTTTGCGGAAAAAATCGGTTACCCCGTCATTGTGCGCCCAAGCTATGTTCTTTCGGGCTCTGCTATGCGAGTGGCATACAACGAGACCGCAATGGAGAACTTTCTTAACTTAGCCGCCAAAGTTGGACGCGAGCACCCTGTAGTTATCAGCAAATTCATCAACCGTGCCAAGGAAGTCGAAGTTGACGGAGTATCCGACGGCGAAAACGTGTTCATCGGCGCCATAATGGAGCACGTGGAAAACGCAGGCGTCCACAGCGGGGATGCAACCATGACCATACCGCCACAAGCGCTAAAAGTTGAAGTGCAAAAGAAAATCGAAGAATGCACCATCAGCATCGTTAAGGCGCTTAAAATCCACGGACCCTACAACATCCAGTACCTCGTCAAAGACGACGTGGTAAACGTCATCGAATGCAACCTACGCGCCTCCCGCTCCATGCCCTTTGTCAGCAAAACACGCGGCATCAACATGATTGATCTCGCAACGTTGGCGATGCTGGGCAAAAAAATCGGCAGCATCAACCTCTCCCCCATGACCATTGCGCCCCATGTGGGCGTGAAAGTGCCCCAATTCAGCTTTATGCGGCTTAGCGGCGCAGACCCCGTGCTGGGCGTGGAGATGCTTAGCACCGGCGAGGTGGCGTGTCTTGGAGAAAACTTCTCTGACGCTTTTAGCAAGGCGTTGCAGTCTGCGGAGTTTACGATTCCACCCAAAGATGGCAAGGTCTTTATCAGTGTAGGCGGCAACGAAGAACGCAAAAAACGTGTGGTGCCCATTGCCCAAGCATTGGCGGAGATGGGCTTCACAATCTACGCCACCCAACACACCGCCGACGTGCTAAACGCCAGCGGCATAAACACAACGGTGCTCTACAAAATCCACGACGCCCAAGTCAGCCCCAACATAATGGATTACCTCCAAGAACGCAAAATCGACCTAGTCATAAACGTGCCCATCGCAAACCGCCGCAGCAACATCAACGACATTATAACCGACGGCTACATAATACGCCGCCAAGCAGTAGAATTCAACGTACCCGTCATCACCAACCTCCAACTCGCAGCCGCACTGGTAGACGTGCTTAAACAGAAAGGACAAAACGGCAACAGCATCCACAGCCTAAACGAATACATGGACCAACTCCCATGGAAACAGTGGTAATCGCATCAAAATCCCCTTTTCCCTATAACACCTGACTTTTACTTGCTGATTTTGCTTTTTGTCTCTTTATATGAGTGTGGCAGATTTGTTTTTAGTAGCTTACTGTGAATCTTGCCACTATGTTTGCTTGATGCTTTCCCTAAATTTGTGCAATTCTTAGACACAACCCTTTGGTGATGGTTATACCAAATATTTTGTTGCTAAGTGGTGTTCTGTTGGCAGAACGTGGCGTTCCTTGGATAGAACTAAAAGCCTCACTGCACATTTTTATTTAGGCGGAACCTATGTCCAAACTAACCAAACTTGTTTGTGTCTTGATTTTGCTTGTGGCAGTTTCTGCCGTGTTGCCTGCCGTAGTTCATGCTTTGGGCTCGGTGGCGACGATTACTTTGGAGAAGTTTGGTGGCTATTATGGTATGGCTTATGATTCTGCAAAAGGCGAGATATTTCTGGCGAACGGGGATTTTGACCTTGTCTATGCGATTTCTGATGCCACAAACAATGCGGTTGCAACGGTGCCTGTTGGGAAAGTGCCTTATGGCGTTGCTTACGATGTGGGTATGAGCGAAATTTTTGTGTGCAACCATAACTCCAACTCGGTCTCCGTAATATCCGACACCAACAACACCGTAGTTGCCACCATAATGGTTGGCGCTGCCCCTTCCGCTGTGGTCTACGATTGGGGCATGGGTAAAGTGTACGTTGCCAACTATAACTCAAGCTCCATCTCCGTAATTTCAGACGACACCAACACCGTGATTGCCAACATATCGGTGGGAATTCAGCCTTGTGCTTTGGCTTACGATTCAGCGTTGGGTGAGATTTTTGTGGGTCACGCAGGCAGCAACATGGTTGCGGTAATATCGGATAGCATCGACGCGGTTGTCGCCAACATCCCAGTGGAAAATCAGCCGTTGAGCTTAACCTACGACTCGGGTATGAGCGAGATTTTTGTTGCCACATACAATTCCAATTCGGTCTCGGTAATTTCTGACCGCACCAACCAAATTGTCGCAACCATTGAAGTAGGTGCCAGCCCAAACTGTGTGGCATATGACTCCAAAAACAGTCAAATCTATGTAACAACCTTCAACTCCACCCTGCTCTTAGCTATAGCAGACAGCAACAACATGGTAGTAGCCAATCAAACCGTCAAGGGGCAGCCTCAAGCAATGGTTTACGACGTGGGCAAAGACGAAGTATTTGTTGCCTACTCTGAGAGCAGCCAAGTTTCAATTTTCTCCCCCTCCTTCGAGACCGCGCCAAATCCGACTGCCCCAGAGTTCAATGGTGCCGTTTTGGTTTTGACAGTGGCAGCAGGCGTGGTGGTTGTTTTGGTGTCGGTGGTGTTGGTGACCAAAAAATTCAGTTGGAAACCCAAAATCTGAGCCGTTTATCGGTGAAACGCGGTTTGCCCAGCCCATGATACCCTTTGGTGCGGGCAGTTTTTGCGTAAAAAATATATTCTCGCCTTTCCTACTCGATTGAGCGTTAAGGTAATCTGCTTTGTCTAACCCAACTCATACTCGGACAGTAGAAGAGATTAACCAGAAAATCCGCAAGGGCGATGCCCAAGTTTTAACTGCTGAAGAAATGAAAAAACTCGTTGAAAGCAGCGGCGTGGAGGTTGCCTTCAAAGAAGTTGACGTTGTCACCACTGGCACCTTTGGCGCTATGTGCAGTAGCGGCGCGGTTGTGAATCTTGGGCACTCTGATCCGCCCATCAAAATTGACCACGCATGGCTAAACGACGTGGCGGTTTGCCATCCCGGCGCTGCCGTGGACCTGTTTATTGGCGCTACAAGCATGTCTGAGAAGTTGCCTTATGAGTATGGCGGTGGGCATGTTATTCATGACCTTGTGGCTGGAAAAGAAGTTGAACTCCGAGCAGACGCTTACGGAACGGACTGTTACCCACGGACTTCCCTTAAAACCACAATAACAAAGGACGATTTAAACCAGTTTTCCCTGATAAACTTCCGCAACGGCTACCAACGCTACAACTGCGCCATCAACAGCAGCGACGAAACCATCTACACCTATATGAGCAAGCTGCTGCCCCGTTTCCGAAACGCCACCTTCTCAGGCGCAGGCGAACTAAACCCGCTCATGAACGACCCCGACTACGAAACCATCGGAATGGGAACCCGCATTTTCCTTGGCGGCGGACAAGGCTACGTGATTGGCGAGGGCACCCAGCACAGCCCAAAAAGCCTCAGCGGAACCATCATGGTTAAAGGCGATGCAAAAAAGATGTCGCCAGATTTTTTGCAGGGCGCCGCATTTACCCGCTATGGCACATCGCTTTATGTGGGTTTAGGCATCCCAATTCCCATCCTGAACTTGGGGTTGGCGAAGAAAACTGCTATTCGGGACAGCGAAATCTTCACTGACATCGTGGATTACAGTGTGCCGCGGCGTGACCGACCTAAATTTGGGCAAGTCAGCTACGAGCAGCTAAAATCAGGCTCCATCACGGTTAACGACAAGAAAGTCCGCGTTAGCTCCCTGTCCAGTCTTAAGATGGCAAAGAAAGTCTCCCAGACCCTAAAGTCATGGATACAGCACGGCACTTTCCTTTTGAGTACGCCAGTGGAGCAGTTGCCCACAACCTCGGTGTTTAAGCCGATGCGGCAAACTGAGGAAATCCCGTTTGTGGTCAGCGTGATGCACCCCGCGGTTACATGTACGGAAAACGAAAAAATCCGCACCATAGCTGAACGCATCGTTACAAAATCTGTAAACCACATCGTTGTAGTAAATGACACGGGCAAGCTGCTGGGGATTGTTACTTCATGGGACATTACTCGCGCTATGGCTGAAGGCAAGAAGGCGCTTGCTGAGATTGAGACCCGCAATGTGGTGACCGCTAAACCTGATGAGCCGCTTGAGATTGCCTCCAAACGGATGGCGCAGCACAATATTTCGGCGTTGCCTGTAGTGGATATTGAGCGGAAGGTGCTTGGGATTGTGACGGCGGAAGATGTGGCTAAATTGTTGGGAAGGAAGTTCTGATGGGCAGAATTCTGATTAGGTTTGACGAAGACCAAGTTTCAGAGCCGATAACAGCGCAGGTTATCATTGAATACAAGGTGCCTATGGCGATTTTGGCGGCGCAAGTCAACTCAAAAGGCGGCGAAATCCTCGCTGAAGTCCCCGACGATCAGCAGGAAAAAATCGTCAAAGCCTTCCGCAAACGCGGCGTCATTGTCATGGTGCCCAAACTCATCGAAGTGGACAGTGACAAGTGCTTTAGTTGCGGTAGCTGTGTGGCGCTTTGTCCTGTTGAAGCTATCAGTTTAGCTGAGGACTGCTCGGTGCAGTTTGATAAGGAGAAGTGTTTGGGGAGCGTTTGTAGTGTTTGTGTTGATGCGTGTCCTGCGAGGGCTATTAAGTCAGTTAAGCAAAACGGCGGACAAAGCCAAACCCAAAATAGGGAAAAGAAACATTGACCAAACAGCTCATCAAAGAACACTACGCCTACAAAGAGTCAGTCTGCACAATTATTTCTGACCAGCAAACCGCAATCCGAATAGCCAAAGACTCCATCCAAAAAAACTACGCACAACTCGAAGGCTACATACACTCTAACCCCAAGTTTCTCCACAGCTTAACACCCGTAGACGTGCCAGAGACGCCGCTTGTGGCAAAGCTTATGGCGCAAGCCGCAGAAACGGCAAGTGTGGGTCCCATGGCATCTGTGGCGGGAGTAATCGCTGATTTAGCCGTCCAAGACATGGTTCGGTCGGGTTGTGGGGTGGCGGTTGTTGAGGACGGCGGCGAAATTTCTGCCCAATCAAACCAGCCTGTGGATGTGGCGGTTGCCGCTGGCGAAGAACCCCTTTCGAAGCGTTTTGGGTTTAGGCTCACTGAGTTTCCGATTGGGGTTGCGACCAGTTCGGGGCGGTTTAGCCATGCAGTGAGTTTTGGGGATGTGGAGGCAGCTACAGTTTTCTGCAAAAACGCGGCTCTGGCAGATGCGGCTGCAACAGCAGTGGCTAACGTGGTGAAAGGCGAAGATATCCAAGCTAGCATTCAAGCTGGAATTGACAGGGGGCTTTCGATTGGCGGCGTGCTGGGTGTGCTAATTCTTTACAGGGGGCAGGTTGGGACGGCGGGCAAGATCCCACAGATGATAAAAATAGAGCCCTAAAGCCCCGCTCCTTTTTGGTGGCGGATGTGTGTAAATGTTCTAAGACACCAAGAAGAACCCCAAAGTTGAGTCTGCATCCGAAACGCTTATATTACTATGTAAGGGACTGATTGACAGGTTCGAAGCACAATGTTCAATGCAAAAAATATAACTACCGGCAAAACAGCGCCGTTCCAGAGCTTCGACTACTCTTTTTACTTTTATTACTATTTTACTTAAGCCCAGGACTGAAAAATTTTTTAAGAAAAGTTCTGGGCAAAGCACGGGTGGAATAATAAATGGAAAAACTTGCATCTAACCCAAAAATTGTTGTTAAATTTGGCGGTTCAAGCTTATCTGACCACGAAAGGCTTCTAAAAGCCGTAAAAGCGGTTGTCAACGAAGCTAAAGGGGGCGTCAAAATCGCTGTGGTAGTCTCCGCCATGGGCAAAACCACCGATGTTCTCATGACGACCGCGAAAAACACCTCCAACGGCAAATTAGCTAAACACGAATTAGACGACATCCTCTCCATGGGGGAACGGACAAGCGTTAGGATTTTTGCTACTGCCCTACGTAACAACGGCGTAGCTGCCTGCTACTTTGACCCAACCGACAGCAAGTGGCCCATAATCACCGACGACGCATTCCAAAATGCTAACCCTATTCTATCGGAATGCGACAAAAACATCAAAGAATGCGTCCAGCCGCTTGTTGAGGCAGGAACCATACCTGTCATCGCTGGGTTTGTCGGCAAAACCAAAGAAGGCAAAATCACCACCTTGGGCAGAGGCGGAAGCGACACCACTGCTTTCATTTTAGCTAAAGGCATAGGCGCAAACCAAGTAGTGCTGGTAACTGTCGCTGACGGCATATTGTCCAGTGACCCCAAAAATATCTCTTCCCCCAAACTCCTCCCAACAATCAATTTCACCACACTGGTTGGGTTGGCAGATTCAGGTGCCAAATTCATCCACAGCAAAGCCCTCAAATACAAACCCAAAGACATCGACGTGAAAGTAATCAGCAACGCGCATGGCGACTTGAGCCATAAGGGAACCCTAATCACGGGAGGCTTAGTGACGGAACTGGATGCGGAAATTGCGTTTCCCACCCCTGTCGCGGAAATCACTGTAATAGGCGAAGGCTTATCCGCTAGCCCCCAAATCGTCACCGAAATGATTTCCAAAGTGAAAGAAAACTCGATGCTGCTGGGCATGTCCATGAACACAAACTCCACCATCCTTTACGTGCCGCAGACAGAGCGCATCGATTCCCTTTTCAATCAGATTCACCAAATTACAATTAGCAACAAAGAAACCATCGCTATGGCAGTCAAAAAAGACCTTGTCTTCATCAAAACCAGCGGTGTAGGCTTAGAAGAAACCCACGGCATCATCGGCAAAATCAGCGAAGACCTACGGCTCAACGGCGTCAACATCTCTGGCATCTTAACTATCACTTCCAGTATACTGCTATTTGTAGATTGGAACGAGAAAGAAAAAGCCTTAAAGTTAATTAAAAACTCCCTTAAACAACGTTAGGTGGAAGAAAACGATGAATGTAGGAAAAACCCGTAGACTTAAAAAAATCATGCAACAAGACAACCGCACAGTAATCGTGCCCATGGACCACGGTGTAACCATAGGACCCATAAAGGGACTGGTTAACATGCAGGAAATAACCAACAAACTAGTTGAAGGAAACGCTGACGCTATTTTGGTCCACAAAGGCATAGCTAAACGCGTAGACACAGGCAAAGCAGGGCTAATTGTGATGTTGTCAGGCATGACTAACCTCAGCCCAAACATAAACGCCAAAGTCCAAGTATGTAGCGTACAAGAAGCCATACGCCTCGGCGCTGACGCCGTCTCAGTCCACGTTAACGTGGGCGCACAAGACGAAGACAAAATGTTACAGAACCTAGGCAAAGTCTCCGAGGAATGTGACCTATTCGGTATCC
>JBJKPJ010000090.1:0-3123 GCA_046706605.1 Bathyarchaeia archaeon
AAGCAGCACAAGAAACGTTGCGAAAAAAAAACACAGGGTTAGAAGAGCAAATCCAGAAAATGTTGCTTGCCCCGCCAATGGAAACCAAAATTGAAACTGTGTTGCCGCCTATTCCCATCAAACGGGACAAGGCGTTAGCTGCTTTAACAGACACGGAAATAGCTGTGTTAGAAATGCTCTCCAAAGAGGGCTCAAAGACAGCGCCCGAAATCAAGGAGAGAGTTAACCTTAGCCGAGAGCACACGGCTAGGCTCATGAAAAAGCTCTATGAAGAGGGCTACCTGGAGCGGGAAGCAGGCAAGATTCCCTTTAGATATAGCATCAAAAAAGAAATGGAAAACTTGATGCAGAAAACAGAAACCAACCCTGCTTAATCGTTAGGCTATTTTATGCGGGGCTTGATTGCTGCCTGGGTCAGGTTTGGCGCGGTCTTGTATTTGAGGTTGTTTTGTCCACCTGTCCTAAGAAGCATACCTTTAGACGCCATTCTAGAAAGGTAAGTTGAGATAGTGCTGAGGCTGACTGGTTCTTTGAGTTCCTGCTCATAAACCGATTGAATGTCCTTGGAAGAGAACCAGATTAGTGGAAAATTCTTTTGGATGACAAGCTGGACCTTTTCAAAGCGTGACAAAACTCGATTCTGCAAAGCTGCCCCAGTTGCGGCGGTTGTGGCTTCGCTGGGTGTACCACCTAAAAGTTCTACCAGATCCAAGAGGCGTACTGCCTTGTCGCGGGTCACTTGACCTTCAAAGGCGATGGTATATCGATTTCCATCGCTATCGAACAGCTCAACACGTATTTTTCGAGCCGGCATTTTGGTGCACACCTTAAGGATTGTTCACAAATTTACACTTCACAGCATATAGCTGTTATGGTGAAAACAAAAAACAAAAAAAAGCATTTTCTAACTCCAATAGGAGTAACCGCTAAATTTTGGAGAAGATTCAGTATTACGGGCTTCACATAAAAGTGAAACAGCCAAAAAAAACCGTTTACACTCTGGTTTCTGTTTTCCAGTAGAAATGAAGGGGTGCCCTCTTCACTTGTAAAAGACAGGGAAAAAGTAATTTTAAATAAAATAACCCTAAAAAACGAACATATTTTTTGCTATTTCTCATGTATTCACAGTTTAGTGAACACCAAAAACAAGTGTGAAGAGCAAACAAAACCTTGAAAGCAACTCTAGTCGAAACATGAGCAAGGCAAGTAAATACAAATACCTAAAAAGCTATTTTTCCATTAATTTACCATAGAAAAGCGTGGTTTGGGGCACCCCTATGTTTCCTGTCGAAGTATTTTAGGTGAAAAGAAGTTAGGAGAGGCTGAATAAATTTTTGCAGAAAGTTTGTCTAATTTCTTTGATGATAACTGTTAATATATAAAAAAGAGTTTTAGATCTCAGAGTATATTATTATATATATTATAATTAGTTTCTTAAAATTTATTTTGACTTTTTCTCCAGTTGAAACTTTGGGGTGTGTCTTTATGTGTCTTAACTTATGGTTATCTGCTTTTCTTATTGTTTTTTAGGATTGTTGTGTGGTAAAACTAATTTTTTGTACTATATCCTTTATCTGTTCCAGTCGAAATAACGGTTAGTCCTCTGAAAAAAGGAGAATTGGGAGTATGGGGAACACAAACGTACTAGATGATGTCTTCGACAGCTTCGTCAACGGTGCCAAGCTGTTCAAGGACCGAGAAGTTCTAAGACATGATTACCTTCCAGAAAGACTCCCCCATCGAGAAGACCAAATTCGGCTCTTAGGATCAACTGTTGCGCCGGTGCTGAGAAATTCACGGTGCTCAAACATTTTCATCTATGGAAAAACAGGTACAGGAAAAACCGCAGTCACCAAGTATGTGTTAAGCCACTTAGAATCCAAAGCCAAAGAGCACGGTGCACAGGTCAGATTCTGCTACATCAACTGCCGAATGACAGGATCCGAATATCGAGTTTTCGCCAGCCTAAGCCAAAGTGTAGGAATGTCTATACCGTTTACCGGGTTGTCAGTTGGGGAAGTTTTTGACCGATTCCGCACAGGGCTAGATCAAGCACGGATAATTTTCATAATTGTCCTAGACGAAGTTGACGCCTTAATCAAAGACCGGGGTGACGCCTTCATGTACGAATTAACACGGATAAATGAAACCTTAAACAAAAGCAAAGTCGCAATAATCGGCATATCCAACGATTTGCGCCTAAAAGAATTTTTAGACCCACGGGTTTTCAGTTCCCTTAGCGAAGAAGAACTGGTGTTTAGACCATACGATGCAGAGGAACTGCGCAACATCCTTTTGGAACGCTCAAAGTTATCATTCCAAGAGGGCGTTTTGTCTGATTCGGCGCTAAGCATCTGTTCAGCCTTAGCTGCAGCTGAGCATGGAGATGCTAGACGTGCTTTGGATTTGTTGCGGGTTGCTGGGGAAGTAGCTGAGAGAAAGGGCGCAAAAATGGTAACTGAAGAGCACGTGCGGCAGGCAGAGAAGCACATAGAGCACAACCGCGTAGTAGATGCTCTAAACAACCTGACTTTACACTCTAAACTGGTATTGCTTAGCGTTTACCGATTAAGCAAGCCAAGTGCCACAACAGGCGAAATCTACGACATCTACAACGAGTTGTGCGGTGAATTGGGCGCGGGGCTTTTGACGCAGCGGCGGTTGGGCACGTTGGTTAATGAGCTTGATTCTATGGGGCTTGTGAACGCCAAAGTGGTCAGCATGGGGCGGTATGGCAGAACCAAAAAAATACGACTGGAAATTTCTCGCAGTCTGATTCGTGATGTTTTCGGCGGCGACGTGAGGTTTAGAGACTTAATTGTGTCTTCTCAAGCATCCCGCAAAGTTACCATTTAATCAATAAACGACAAAATCGTAGTGTGCAGAGTCTGCAGGTTCACTACAGGAACCTTTCCAGGTGTGGGAACCAACCCGAGTTTTTCCATATAATCAGTTTGCTCCTGCCAACCACCAGAATTTACCACTAAAACTCCACGGTAGTTGCAGTAGCCAAGTACGTGGATGTGCCCCGCGTGGAAAATGTCTGGAACCCTATCCATAACTAGCCAATCGCGGTTTTCTGGAGAAAGCAAGGTTTTTCCGCCGTAAACGGGCGCCATATGA
>JBJKPJ010000091.1:0-3928 GCA_046706605.1 Bathyarchaeia archaeon
TGCCACAAATGCTGCTTCACCTGACCCGCTGGTTGCGGTGTAGTCATTTACAAAAAATGATTGCCCGCCGATGAGACTTAAGCCTAAGGTTCCAAGCAGGCTTTTTTCCCGTTTTCGTGTGTGGACTTCGATGTTTGGCGTCATGTAAGTCATGGCGCCTGCTTCGGCTGTGAGTGTTTCGCCTTGGTTTAGGGTGGCAACCAGCATGGCGTATGATGGTTGGTATTTGATTTCAAATTTCATGTTTATTTCCTAAGCGTTATTTATAAAAGACGATTAAGAGGGATTAATTAATAAAACTTCGTTTATATCGCTGTTGAGTGTAAGAGATCTGCTTGTCCCCAGCATCATGCTAATAACAGACATAACCTCGTTTGCGCTGGTAAAAAAACGTGGCTAAAGCTCATCTACCCCGAGGCAAAGTCGCCCTAACCTTTCTGTTTAACGATCTCTTTTTCTATAACTTCCAGTTGTTGAGGTGTGAAACTCTTGGGACGTGTAAAGGTTGTTAGATAGTTTGGGAGTTGAGGCAGTTTTAGGACAGAAACCGTTGGGTTGTTTAAGCGTAGCTTAATGTGACTGTTGGTAAACACCACTATGCCTTCAACCCAGATGTTCAGCAAACGCAGGCTTGGGTTGCTGCCTATTATTTGGTGGATTTTGGTGACGTTACGTTTAACTTGGCTGCTTGGGCTGCTTTGTTGGTGGTGTTTTTTGGATCTTTGCCATTGGTCGCCGTTGCAGACGATATTGCCCCTCCAGTTTTTGGTTTCTAAAACGAAAATGGCATTGGGTCCCAAAACGATGTGGTCGATGTCTCCGTAACTGTTCCTCAGATACAGGTCATTTATGAGAAGGTAGTCGTCGCTTAAGGTTTTGGTTAAGAGTTTAGTTACCTGTTTTTCGCCTGTCCATCCGCTTCTGTAAATGTGGTACTGCCAAAGGTAATAATAAAAAGCTATAAGTGGAGCAAGCAAAAAAATCAGTGCCAACTCCTCTAAAGCGCTAAGGCTAAAAGTTGACAGCAACCTAAAGGTTAACAGCCCTAAGGCAACTGAGAATATAAATGCGCTTAATGCGGCTTTGGCTAAGTTTTTACGGACTTGATTTTCGAGGTAGCTACCTGAGCCTTTAACTTTACGCATACCAGTCAAATTGAGTTTTGACAGTATATTACCTTATGGCAATCCAGAAGCGCCGCCGAGTTTCGATCGCACTTTTTGAATTCCCAAAAGTTATGTGCAGACGTTTTAATTTATGGCTATAAAGGGGGATATAGAAAAAAATAGCCTATCAATTAGCTGAACCTTTTTGGGTCAGTGTCGATGTCCACAATTGTCGGTTTTGATGATTTAAGTGCATTTTCAACTGCCGTTTCTAAGCTGCTTGGCTCTGTGACTTTGATGCCTAAACCGCCAGAATGCTCCGCAAACGTAGCAAAATTGTAATCATGCAGCTCAGTTTGCCAGCCCTTGTAGCCTTCAGCTTTTTGCTCCTGCATAATCATCCCTAAGTGCTTGTTGTTTATCACGAACACTTTGACAAGCAAATTATACTTCAAAGCCGTTAAGAAATCGCCAAGGACCATCGTTAATCCGCCATCGCCTGTTAAGCAGATGCTTGGGCGATCAGGGTAAGCCAACGCTGCAGCTAATCCGGCAGGTAAACCAAATCCCATTGTTGCCAGAGTTCCAGTCATCACCATTTTTTGAGTTTTCTTCATCAAAAAGTTGCGTCCAAACCACCAGCAGTTCTCTCCGACATCCAACGCAATCACGGCGTTGTCGGGGATTTTTTGGTTTAGGACCTTCATAATGTATGGTGCGCGGATGGGTTTTTTGGTTGAATCTGCCTCTTTTTCCAGTTGGTTTAGCCATGCCTGCTTTAGCCGCCCAACCTCTGCACTATATTCCGCGTTGTTTCTCTGTTTAACCTTAGCTGTCAGTTTGGGTATCAAAACGGCGCTGTTGCCTAAAAGCCCCACTTCCACTGGATAGCGTCGTGCAATCATCAAAGGATTTATGTCGATTTGCACCATGCGTTTTTGAGGAATTTGCGACAGATCAGCAAACGAAGATCCAATTGCTATCATCAAATCGGCTTTCTGCATAAGTTCCGCGGCAGCAGTGGAACCTATTCCGCCGTGGCACCCAACATACATAGGTTCATGTTCGTCCACCACGCCTTTAGCGCGGAAGGTGCAGATGATTGGTGCACCAATCTTGTTTGCCAGTGCCAGCAGCTTGCTGCCCTGTCCTCTGGTTCCAAAACCTGCTAAAATTACCACTCTTTGAGCTTGGTCAACAACTTTTGCTGCCTTCTCAATAACCCAATCTTCTTGTCCATACGCCAAGTTAGGCATTCTTCCTTCAAAAGGCAAAATCTGAGTTTCATAGGGCAACTTTTGCAGATCGCTGGGAACTCCGATGTGCGCCACACCTTGATCCAAAAGCGCAGTTTTGATTGCCAACGTAGCAAGCGACGTCGTTTGGCTCTCTGTCATCAGAGTTTTATTAAAAACCGTCAACGGCTCAAAAAAAGCTTGCTGATCAATCTCTTGTAATGTGCCTCTGCCAATTAGTTTACGTGGAACCATACCTGTTAGTGCCAAAACTGGTGAGTGGTCCAGTTGGGCATCGTAGAGTCCAGTGACAAGGTTGGTTGCTCCTGGACCAGAAATTCCAAGGCAAGCAGCCACATGCCCAGTGAGTTTGCCGTATGCTGAAGCCATAAATGCTGCTGTTTCTTCGTGGCGAACCTGCAAAAACTTTACTTTGCCGTTGGCTTTTCGTATGGCATCAACGATTCCCAGTGTGGATGAGCCGGGGATTCCAAAAACGTACTTCACACCCCACTCTGCAATCTGGCTGATAAGCACATCTGAAACAGTTTGCTCTCCTTTGGGCTCTTCTATTTGATCTGCTAACAACACAAAAGCTGTTTTGGGTGCTCCACAAACAGGGCAAACCCAATCGTCTGGCAAATCGGCAAATTTCATTTTTTCTTTTGCTTCGTCATAAACCCAATTGCAGATTATGCATCTGTATTTAGCCATAGAAAGCCTCCAAAACACTACACAAAACACTATTGCTGTTTATCTTTATGTGCTTATTGGAACTTTTTAATCGAACAATTTTATAACCTGTGCATCTATCTTTTGATGGCGAACCATTTTGGATAATTGGGATGTCATAATTGTTGGTGCAGGCTCTGCAGGTCTGACAGCTGGAATATACGCCGTTCGAAGCGGACTAAAAACCCTGATTTTAGAAGAAAAACTCGCCGGCGGAGCAATCTCTGATGCTTCCATGGTGGTAAATTACCCTGGGTTTGCGGAAATCAGCGGTGGAGAACTTGCAGAAAAAATAGCAAACCACTGCAAAAAAACCGGAGCCGCAATTCATGATTTGGAACCTGTTTCCAGCTGTGAGTTGAGGGGCGAAAATAAAATCGTCAAAACCCCGCGAGCAACCTACGAAGCCAAAACAGTCATTTTCGCTTTGGGTTCACACTACAAACAGATAGGCGTTAAAGGCGAAGCAGAATTCCGCGGCAAAGGGGTTAGTTACTGCGGGGTTTGTGATGGACCCTTTTTTAAGGGTAAAAAAGTGCTGGTCGTAGGCGGCGGAAACTCGGCTTGCACAACCACGCTTTACCTTTCGGGAATAGCTCACCAAGTCACTGTTGTTCATCGAAGGCAAGCCTTCAGAGCTGAAGAAGCTCTGGTTGCAAATATAACCTCAAAAACCAACGTTAACATTTTGTGGAACACGGAGATTGTAGAAATCAAAGGCGACAGACAAGTCAAAAGCGTAACACTTGTTGACAACACAAACCAGAAAATCAGTGAGGTGGAGGTTGACGCTGTTTTTGTGCAGGTTGGCGAAGCACCCAACAGTCAAGTCGCCAAAGATAGCGGTGTAGAAAC
>JBJKPJ010000092.1:0-18212 GCA_046706605.1 Bathyarchaeia archaeon
AAACGAATGGTCCCATCTCTTTTACGGTGCTGCCGTCGGGGAGCTTACGTTCCTTCACGTACTCTTTTGGGACTTTCTGGGCGAAGTTTTTGATTTCTTCATCCATCATCTTTTCCATTTCGCGAAACATATCGTCTATTTCGCCGAAAAACGGGTCTCGTGCTGGAGTCCGGCGTCTTCTTGTCCATTCAGGGTAATCATTATTATCTGAAGACAAACAATTTCACCAATTAACTGTGGGTTTTTCCATCCAATAAATTTATTGCCACAAATATCGCAAACCACCTATCGCTCCCGTTGATTCCCAAAAGGCGTATGTGGCGGTTTCCACAATTTAATGGGCAGGTTTATGCGATTAGTGGCCTCCCCTGTCTGTGGGATGCAAGGGTTTACTTAACTTGATGGGGTTTTGCTTGGAGAACCTTAAAAGTTTAAATGAAGGAAAATAAACTAAAATGGCATCGGCGTAAAAACCGAAGAGGCAACCGTGCCGGGGTAGCCTAGCCTGGCCAGGGCGCCAGACTCATAATCTGGAGAACAAACGGGCCAAACGCCCCTGTCCAAAGGTCGCGTGCTCGAATCGCGCCCCCGGCACCAAATTTTGTTTTTAAGTTTTTGTGAAGGTGTAGGTTTTTTCGCCTTTTCTGGCGAGTTTAAACAAGCCTGTGCCTGTGATTTTTGCGGTTATTTCTGTCTCTTTTAGGTGGTGGTCACTAAACGACAAAATTCCCTCTGGCTTAAGCACCCTGCTGATTTCCTCCAGCACGCCATCTGGGTTGGATAAGTCGTGGAAAACATCATACATCACCGCCACATCTATGCTGCTGTCTGGCAAGCCAGTTTTGCCGTCGGAGAGAATTGTCTGGACGTTGGTTAGGTGGTTTTTGGAGGCGAGGTTCTGAACCATTTTGATGGCGGCTGGGTTGATGTCTAAGGCAAAAATTTTTCCCGAGGAACTCACCAGCTCAGCCACGGACAGGATGTAGCCACCTGGTCCGCAGCCGAAATCCAGCACCCAAAATCCCTCTTTCAAACCGATTTCTGCGACTATTTCTTTGCGTGGTCTGGCAAAATCCCGAAACTTAAACATCAAAGCCATCGCTTTAAAACCCAAATCTGGCATGCCTTCACCAAACTGCTGGTGCAATCTAAGGTTAATAAGGGATGTGGATAATCAAGGCAGCCTGTTCAGGTAGGTTTTTACTTGCTTGTCACATAGTATAGCCCGAGAGCGCTTGACCCAAAACAATCAACCTTGGCTTAATCACTGGCCAAACGATGTACCGAAACACATCGACTACCCAAACGTTCCCATCCAAGACCTGCTGGGTGCAAGCGCCAAAAACTTTCCTCAAAACCCCGCAGTTGTCTATGAAAAAACGGTGCTCTCTTATGCTTTATTAGACGCTCTCACAAACCAGTTTGCACACGTCCTCTTGGGGTTGGGTGTGAAAAAAAGTGTCCGCGTTGCCCTTTTTCTTCCTAACTTGTCCCAGTTTATTATTGCGTTTTTTGGTGTTCTCAGGGCAGGCGCCGTGGTAACTGCGGTTAGCCCCTTGCATCGGGAGCGCGAAGTTGAATACCAACTAAACGATTCGGGGGCAGAAACCATTGTTGCGTTGGATTCGCTTTATCCCGTCGTGGAGCGGGTTAGGGAGAAAACCTCGTTAAAAAACGCCATAGTCACTGGGTTGGAGGACTTTGGCTCCCAAAACTCCCCCGCTCCAAACATACCCAACACTGCACCTTTCAAGTTGCTGCTCCAAAACAAACCAACCGCCGCCCCACAAATCCAGATTGACCCAAAGGAGGATTTGGCGGTGTTGCAGTACACAGGCGGCACCACAGGCACCCCCAAAGCGGCTATGCTTACCCACAAAAACCTCCTATCCAATGCGTTGGCGTTTGCCAAATGGATAAAATGCGCCCCCGCAAAAGAAACTTTCTTGACCGCGCTGCCGCTATTCCACATTTACGGCATGACCACCAGCCTAACCGTCCCAGTCAGTTTAGCTGCTAAGATGGTTCTTGCCCCCAAATTTGAACCCCCAAAAATCCTGCAAGCCATCCAAACCCACAAAGTTACCGTCTTCTGCGGTGTCCCAACTATGTACAGCGCGCTGGTAGCAAACCCCGAGTTGGGCAAATACGACTTGACTTCGATTCGCGTCTGCATTTCAGGTGCCTCGTCGCTGCCGCCGCAGGTTCAGAGGCGTTTTATGGAGGTTACAGGCGGGTTTTTGGCGGAAGGTTACGGGTTGACGGAGGCTTCGCCAGTTACGCATTGTTCGCCTGTAGACCGTTCTATGACGCTGAGGGTAGGTTCCATCGGGCTGCCGTTGCCAGACACTGAAGCGCAGATTGTGGATTCGGAAACGGGTAAACCGCTGGCAGTCGGCAAGTCAGGGGAACTTGCTGTTAGGGGACCACAGGTAATGAAGGGCTACTGGCAGAAGCTCGAGGAAACTGCGCTTGTGCTCCACGACGGTTGGCTGCTAACAGGCGACATTGCCCGTATGGATGGCGACGGCTACTTCTACATAACTGACCGCAAAAAAGACCTTATCAAAACCAAAGACTACAGTGTCTACCCCCGAGAACTCGAAGACATCCTCTACGAACATCCAGCCATAAAACTTTGCGCGGTGGTGGGCAAACTTGACCCGTGGGCAGGCGAAGTTCCAGTGGCGTTTGTAGTGCTAAAAGACGGCGCAACTGCCCAAGCAGAGGAAATGATGTCTTTCGTTAATGGCAAAGTGGCATCCTACAAAGCCATCCACGTCATCGAATTTCGACGGGAGCTACCGTTGAGTGGTGCAGGCAAGGTTTTGCGGCGGTTGCTTGTGGAAAAACCGTGATTAGGTTTTCTTTTTCCAGAGTTTGAAGACGATTTTTTCTCCAACCCACGCAAAAAACAGAAAAACAAAAAATGGCCCCAAAAAAAGGGCGAAAACGTAGTCATTGTTGTTAGTTGCTGCTTGTCCAAGGATGTTAGGGTAGATTGCGCTGCCTGCGATTACTAGGCACACTGTTAGGATAAAAGCGACAGCAAATGTTACCCATTTCATACAGCCATATTGATGGACTGTTTGTTTTAAGGGTTGTTGGTTTTTTCTTCGAAATGTATAAGAGAAAAATACAGATTTTTGTAAGAGTAGGTTTAGTCTTTGCGTGTCAAACTCAACATCACTGGCATCGTGCAAGGCGTCGGTTTTCGCCCCTTCATCTACCGCATCGCCATAGCCAACGGTCTATTGGGGTACGTGCGCAACCGGGGTGACGCAGGCGTAGAAGTGTTGCTGGAAGGTAACGCTGGACAAATTGAGGGGTTTATGCGGAATTTGTCTGCGAAAAAGCCGCCGCTGGCACAGATTGAGAAAGTAAACCGCACCGAATTGGCGGGAGAAAATGAGTTTGCCGCCTTTACCATTTACAAAAGCTCCAACGAAGCCGAGCTTTCAGGCTCCATAATCCCGCCTGACATTGCCATATGTGATCCGTGCTTAACGGAGCTTCGTGACCCCAAAGATCCCCGCTTTGAATACTTCTTCATCACCTGCACCGACTGTGGTCCCCGCTTCACCATCATTGAACGCTTGCCCTACGACCGTGAAAACACCACCATGCGCGAGTTCCCCATGTGCGGGTTCTGCAGAAAAGAATACGAAGATCCCGCGAACAGGCGGTTTCATGCCCAAACCGTGGCGTGCCCAACCTGCGGACCCAAGGCCTACTTGACCACAAACACGGGCAAACCCGTTGATGCTGCTGACCCCGTGCGGCTGGCGGGAAAACTGCTTTCGGAGGGCAAAATTTTGGCGGTCAAAGGTTACGGCGGCTTCCATATTGCCTCGTCTGCGGTTTTGGAGACGCCGCTTTTGCGGCTTCGAGAAACGAAGCACCGCCGCGAAAAACCCTTCGCCGTCATGGCAAAAAGTCTGGACGCCGCAAAAGTCTTCGCCGAAGTCGGCTCGAAGGAAGAGCAGCTGCTAACTTCCCCTGCACGCCCAATAGTTTTGCTAAACAAAAACAGCAACTGCACTCTCTCGCCGCTGGTTGCGCCCAACCTGCACAACGTAGGCGTCATGTTGCCCTACACGGGATTGCATTACTTGCTTTTTGACCAAGTTGCCGACGACACGTTTGTGATGACCAGCGCCAACCCACCCAACCAACCCATCGTAAAAGACAACGACGCCGCCATAGAAATTCTCGGCGGCACAGTGGATTATTTTTTGTTTCACAACCGCAAAATCGCCCACCGATGCGACGACTCAGTTATGCGTGTCCATGATACCCGCCAAGTTTTCATCCGTAGAAGCCGCGGCTACGCACCTGTCCCCATCAGGCTCAAAGCCAAATCAAAGCATTGTGTAGTCGGATTAGGTGGTGAACTCAACAACACTAGCTGCTTGTTGCTTGATGACAAAGCTTTCATCAGTCAGCACATCGGTGATGTGGAGAACATTGAAACCCAAAGTTTCCTCCAAGAAGCCACAGGACACCTGCAACGGCTCACCAACTGCCACGCAGAGGTAGTGGCGTGTGATTTGCATCCTAAGTTCATCACAACCAACTTAGCTAAAGAAATGGCGCAAACAGACGGTTTGAGGCTGGTTCAGGTACAGCATCACCACGCCCACGGAGCCGCGTTGATGGCTGAGCACGGCTTAGATGAGGTTGTGGCGGTTGCCTGCGACGGATACGGCTATGGGTCAGATGGAGAAGCGTGGGGTGGAGAAGTTTTGTTCTGCACGATGGGTTCTGCTGGTTTTGAGCGGTTAGGGCATTTGGCAGCTCAGCCGCTTTTAGGCGGAGACTTAGCTAGTCGCTACCCCGTGCGTTTAGCCGCAGGAATGCTCCAAAAAGCAGGCATAAACGTCGAGGACTGGCTGCAAAAAAACAGCGCCCACCTGCGGCATGGCGAACTGGAAGCTAAACTGCTCCTAACCCAACTTCAAAACGGCGATGCGATTCAAACGACCAGTTGTGGAAGGGTTTTGGACGCGGTTTCCGCAGTTTTAGGCGTATGCTATACCCGCAGCTACGAGGGGGAACCCGCTATGAAACTGGAGTCGGTGGCGATGTCTGGCAAGGATGCTTTGCAGCTAAACTCCATCCTCCACGGGGATATTTTGGATACTTCGGGATTGCTTGGGGCAATTTATGACAATTTGGGTAGGGTTTCTGTTGCAGATTTGGCTTATAGCGCTCACGCTTATACAGCAAAGGGCTTGGCGCGGATTGCTATCCAAAAAGCTCAAGAACAGGGCACCAAAAACGTCGGTTTCTCGGGTGGGGCAGCCTGCAACATGCTGCTTGCAAAGATCATGCGTGAAGCGGTTGAGAGGGCTGGGTTGAGGTTTTTTGTTCACGAAGCAGTTCCAGCAGGAGACGGCGGGGTGTCATTTGGTCAGGCAGTTGTAGCTGGATTTTCCATTTTTTAGACCAATCTGTTTTTATCGGCGTTTTTTCAGTCTTTAATAGACTGATTGTTATGTGTTTAGCAATTCCAGCAAAAATTATAAGCCTTGAAGGACCCAAAGCCCAAGTGGATTTTGGTCAAGGTGTCCTACGTGAAGTCAACATCTCGCTGGTTGACGCCAAAGTCGGTCAGTATGTGTTGGTTCACGCGGGCTATGCAATTCAGGTTTTAGAAGAAAAAGAAGCCTTGGAAACTTTGAGTCTTTGGAAAGATGTTTTAGCAGCAGGAGAGTAGCTGTGTGAGTGACAAGGCAATAGCAGGCAACCTGCAGTTCCGAAGCCCTCAACAAGCGCAAACCATAGCAGAAAAAATCAAAGAAGTCGCCCCCAAAAAAAGCACAGTTAAAATCTGCCACGTCTGCGGAACTCATGAGTGGACCATAACCCACTTTGGATTGCGCAGTCTGCTACCACCAAACGTTGAAGTCATCGCAGGTCCAGGCTGCCCCGTCTGCATTGTCCCAGCCGCAGAAATCGACGAAGCTGTGCAACTAGCCCAAAAAGACATCGTGGTAACTTGCTTTGGCGATGTGTTGCGTGTTCCAGGCAGCCAATCCTCGCTTTTAGAAGCCAAAGCAAACGGCGCAGATGTCCGAATAGTCTATGCACTCTCTGATGCTGTTGAGATGGCAAAGCATGAGCCCCAAAAAGAATTTGTTTTCCATGCTGTCGGATTCGAAACCACCGCGCCGATCACGGCATTGGAAGCGCTGGGTGATTTGCCTAAGAACTTTAGTTTTCTGGTTTCTCATCGTTTGATTCCGCCTGCGATGGAGCTTTTGCTGGGTGTGGGCGACTTGGAAATTTCTGGTTTTATTGCACCTGGGCATGTGAGTGCCATCATCGGGATTAAACCCTACGAGCTGTTCACAAGAGTATATCGGATGCCCACGGTCGTGGCGGGCTTTGAACCCAACGACGTGTTAATGTCTATTTACATGATTTTAAAACAAATCCACGAAAAAACCGCCCGGCTCGAAAACGAGTATTCCCGCGTGGTCAAGCCCGAAGGCAACGTTATTGCTCAACAAATGATGGACAAAGCCTTCACTATCACCGCAGGAAACTGGCGGGGCATCGGCAGACTTCCCGAATCAGCGTTGCAGTTGCGTGACTCGCTAAAACAGTTTGACGCCCGCGAAAAATATGGTGTCCACGTTGACCAGGGCAAAGATATCCTGTTGGGATGTGAATGCCACCTTGTCATCATTGGGAAAATCAAGCCAAACGAATGCCCAATGTTCATGAAAGCCTGCACACCCGTAAAACCTGTCGGCGCTTGCATGGTCAGTAGCGAAGGAACCTGTCGGGTTTGGGCAAAAAACGTGGCAGTACAGTGATAGGCTGTGCTGTAGTATAGTCTGGTTGACGCCCCGAGCTTAGCTACTTTTCATCTTCTGCCTGTAGCGAGAGCATTTTTTTGATGAGCCTTAATCCTTTCTCTGTTATTATGTAGTCGCCTTTTGATGCTTCTTGGGCGATTAGTTTTGCGGCTGTCAATTTTCTTAGATGAAACGTTAGGTGCCCTGCTTTTATGCCTAAGTCTTTGGAGAGCTCTGAAAAACTTTTTTTTCCTTGGTAGAGTTTGTCGAGGACTTTTAGGCGTGCATCATTTGATACTGGCTCTATCCAGTCTTCTATTAAGAGGGGGATGTTTAATGTGTCTTGGCTGGGTTGTGTGTTGGAGTTTTCTACTAGCACGATTTCTCCGAATGCTCTTCTTTCGTTTTTTAGAATTTTGTCAAAATTTTTGAAGCAGTCTTCACATGGGTAGCCTTTGGTTTTTTGGACCATTTGGGTGTTTTCAGCGATTGTTGTTTCGATGTCGGTGATTGCGTCTTTGGAGCTTTTTTCTTTTAAGGTTTGGGTGTTTGACTCTATGATGGCTCTGCATTTTTGTGAGCATTTTTCTCTGTTCTCGCAGCCTTGTTTTAGCATTTTGTCGATTTCTTTGTTTAGTCTTTCTGTTCGTTGTTTTGCGTATACTTTGAGGTGGTTTTTGGTTAGGGTTTCTTCTATTGTTCGGAAGCGTTCTCTAAGGACGGTTTCTTCTACTCTGTTCATTTCGGTTCTTAGGGATTTTATTTCTGAGCGTAGTTGGTTTAGGGCGGTGAGGAGCTCGGTTTGGTTTTCCATGTGTTTCAGCCCAATTTTAGTATATTTTAATTCCCTAAATGTATATTAGCGTATTTATGTTTACTCCCCACAAGTGATAAAAAATGGTTAACATACCCAAAGAAGTAATAGACACAATCACGGCACCAGACTCAGCAAAAATGCTGGCAACAATAGACACAAAAGGAATCCCCAACGTAGTTCCGGTCTGGAGTATAGTTGCCGTTGACCCAGAAACAATCGCCTTCGCTGAGTTATTTATCAAGAAAACAAAACAAAATTTAGAAAACAACAAGCAGATAGCAATTGCAGTTTTCAAAGGCCCAATGACTGGATACCAACTAAAAGGAATCTTCGCAGGCTTTCAAACCTCTGGACCAATATTTGACAACTTCTCAAAGAAAATCCTCGCTGACATGAAACTTCAAACCAAAAGCATCGGCATAATCAAAGTCAACGCAGTCTACTCAGCATCTCCAGGTCAAGACAGCAAAAAACTAGCATAGATGGCATATACCAGCCACTACCATGCTCATTTTTTTTAAAAAAATCTGAAAATAAAATTGTATATTTGAGTTAACAGATTCTTGGGACGGGGTCGCCGACTGGTTTGGCGATTATGCGTTTGCCGCCGACCGCAGTTTGCATTGCTACTCCTTTGAACTGGGTTGTGGCTTCGCCGATTATCTGTGCATCTCTGCCTTCTTTGGTCCGCCTCAAAAATGCAAGAACTTCTTCTGCTTTTTGCGACACTACACCAATTAAGACCTTACCTTCGTTTCCCACTTCTAAGGGGTCTAAGCCGAGCATTTCACACGCGGTCTGCACGTCTTCGCGGATGGGGATTTTGTTTTCTTGGATTAGGATGCCGATTCTGGATTTTTCTGCCCACTCATTTGTGGCATCTGCTACTCCGCCTCGGGTGGGGTCTTTGATGGCAACCACTCCTCCGACTTCGCCTAGCATGCCTTGAATCATCTGGTTTAGGGGCTTCACATCAGATAGGATTTGGCTCCCAAACTTTAAACCCTGCTGTGCAGAGAGGACTGCTACGCCATGGTCACCTATGGTGCCTGAGAGGATGATTTTGTCGCCTGCAACAAGGTTGGAGTCAAGTGGCCAGCGTGCTTTAAGTTCCCGGTACCTGCGGACAGTAGCAAGGTTGCTTTCAAGTGCGGGGGTGCGTTTGCCGATGCCGGAGATGTTCATGATGCAGCCTCCTAAACTGCCTTTTTCCACAACTTTGGTGTCGCCGGTGACGACGCTAACGCCTGCTTCGATGCAGGCTTGCCGCATGCTGGATAGAATTCGTTCTAAGTCTGAAATTTCTAAGCCTTCTTCTAAGACTAATCCGCAAGCCAGTGCGTATGGCATGGCTCCCATGCAGGAAATGTCGTTTACGGTTCCTGAGATTGATAGGCGCCCGATGTCGCCGCCTGGGAAAAATATGGGTTTAACCGCGTGTGAGTCGCTTTTCAACACGATGTCGCCTACTACTGCAGCGTCATCCATGGCTTCGAGGGGGACTTCTGCGACATTGTCTAAGCCGCCTAGGTACCGTACTATATAGTTTTTGACTAGGTTGTGCATGACTGAGCCTCCTGCGCCATGCAGCATGGTGATTTTTTCGTTTTTGCTTGACATAATCCTTCCTTCAACAGTTGCCTAGCATACTTTGAGGTAAAAAATAAACAAATCGCACTCAAAACAGGTTTTTCAAGAAGAAACATTGCGGAAAGGGTGGCTGATGTTGGATTAAAAAGAGGTGTGAGGATTGTTTAGCGTATGTAGCCGATAGGGTCTTTTTTGGGTTCTTGGCTGCGTGGTTTGTCTCCCCATGATAGGAGCCATTTATTGGGGTCGTTGGATATGGGGTCTTTGAACATGGTGATTTGTGAGTAGTTGGCGTTTTTTGCTTCTTTGTAGTTTGACATGAGGCTTTTTAGGAGGTCGTCTGACCAGTCACAAACGATGGAGGCTTCTGCTCCTCGGGGGTTTGTGGCTACGAGGTGAAGAAAGTAGTCTCCGATGGGTAGGTCTTTTACTGGGCAAGTGTCGTCTGTTTTTTGCATGATTTCTATGGTGTGTACTCTAAAGGTTTCTTGCTCTTCTTTTATTGTGAGGTGGAAGCCTCTGCCTACGAAGTTTTTCATAAATCGCTTCATTAGCGTCAGTTTTTTCATGTCTTTGCCCTTTTTGTATTTTGAAAGGGCGGTATATAAGCTATATTACGAAACCGTATTTGTCGAACAGTTGTGCAGGTGTGTATTTAGAATTCATGTCCAAAATCTTTATATGTTGTATAGTAATACTTAAGATATGCTAATATGGGGGTAATTATAATCCAAAACAACAACCAACCAGAAGAAGAACCATACCAGTTTGTGGAAACACCATATGTAGAAACACAAGAAGAAAAAATAGAAAAATACGCAAGAATGGCAGCACCAACAGTAGTCGCAGTTGGCTTAGGCGGAGCAGGATGTAACGTCATCACATGGGTAAAAGAAAAAGGAATCACAGGCGGAAAACTAGTAGCCGTAAATACTGACGCAACACACCTAAGAATCACCAAAGCTGATAAAAGAATTCTAATCGGCGAAAAACTAACCCGCGGTCTCGGAAGCGGAGGGTACCCAGACGTGGGAGAACGAGCCCTCTACGAAAGCGCAAACGAAGTTATCTATGAACTCGCCAAATCAAACATCATCTTCATGATAGCCGGCTTAGGCGGAGGCACAGGAACAGGCGCAATCGTCGGTTTAGGCGACGCTTTGAGGAAAAAAACAGCAGGAAACCCAATGGCACCTTTAATCGTCGGTGTTGTCACTCTACCTTTCGAAGTTGAAACAGCCAGAATGGCGGCAGCAAAGAAGGGTCTTAACAGGCTAAAAGCAGTGTGCGATACTGTCGTAGTCATCGATAACAACCGTCTAGTTAAAGTTGCAGGTAACTTGCCATTCCGTGAAGCGTTAGGCGTTGCTAACACAACAGTTGGTAAATTCGTTAAAGGAGTAACAGAAACCATCACCACAGCCAGTTTAATCAACATGGACTACGCAGACCTCAAAGCTGTCATGAGTGACTCAGGCATTGCATCCATAGGTCTTGGCGAAGGCACAGGCGAGACAAGAATAGAGCAAGCTGTCGAAAAAGCACTCAACGGACGCCTGCTAGATATCGAAGATGTAACAAAAGCAAAAGGTTTACTCATCCATGTGTCAGGAGGCGAGGATTTAACCTTGACCGAAGTTAACCGTGCAGCAGAAATCATGAAACGTTCACTGCCACCAAATACTAAAATCATCTGGGGCGCAAGAGTCGACAAAGAACTACAAGGCGCCGTTTCAGTGATGGCTGTGGTTACAGGCGTTGAAAGTGCTTTCTTGCGAAAGTCTGATAAACATATAGGTCTTCCTAAGTTTCGCCGATAAACTAAAATTTTTTTTCTGTCTCTTTTTTTCTTTTTTGTTTCGTTTAATCTTTTTTTGGGTGTTTGCGTTTTTTGATGCCTTTTTTGGGTAAACTATAAAAGGTCATTTGTAATCCACAGATTGTACACCTCACGCGTTCGAATAGTTCCTTCGCCGGAACAAACACTCAGTCTCTTGAGACTAAAATCTTAGTTGTGATACGGAAAGCCATATAAATTGCTTTTACGTGTTTGATTGCGCACTGGAGAAATAAATAATGCCAAAATGGGGATACTCCATAATTGAGGAAATGCTCAATCCAGAAAAAACAGCGAAAGCAAGCGGACGTGAACTGAAGGTATCCCATAAAGCTGCACGGGAAGTCTGCAAAGCTGTTAAAGGAATGAACCTTTCTCAATCTAAAGAATTTTTACACGATGTAATGGTCAAAAAGAAACCTGTACCATATACTCGTTTCATCAAAAAACTCGGACACAAAGGCGGCATGCAAAAACGTTTTGTGGGCAGATACCCAGTTAAAACCGCCGAGCAAGTCCTCCACGTCATTGAGGCAGCACAGGCAAACGCTGAAGATAAAGGCTTGGACGTTGACCGCCTCCGTATAATGCATGCGGCAGCATATCCGGGCATGAAGCTCAAGAGGTATGCGCCAAGGGCACATGGAAGGGCATCCCCGAAATATGACACAACTACACATGTCGAAATTGTGCTGGAAGAGAAACCGACCCAAGGAGAGCAATAAATGAGCATAGTAAAACGTTTTATTCAAGAATCCATTAAACGGACAGAACTTGATGAATTTTTGCAGAAAAAGCTTGAACGCGCTGGCTACGGCGGTGTTAATCTCTCTAAAACCCCGTTAGGTACCCATGTTGTCATTTATGCTATGCGTCCGGGCTTAGTTATCGGCAGAGGCGGAGAAACCATCAAAGAACTCGCCGCCGTTTTGGAGCAAAACTTCAAAGTTTCCAACCCCCAGATATCTGTTTCAGAAATAGAAATCCCCGAATTTAACGCCCACGTCGTTGCCAACCGCGTTACTTCAGCACTTGAACGCGGTGTTCACTTTAGGCGAGCAGGTTTTTGGGCGCTCAATCAAGTTATGGAAGCAGGCGCGTTGGGTGCAGAAATTGTTATTAGCGGCAAACTTACTACAGAACGGGCACGTTTTGAAAAGTTCAAAGCAGGTTACTTCCCAAGATGCGGTGAACCTGCACTTCGCGCTATGAAAACCGCCGAAGCTCACGTGCAGCTAAAACCTGGCATTATTGGTATACGTGTAAAAATTATGCCGCCAGACGCATACTTCCCAGACAAAGTAACTATTACGCCACCTGAACCTGAAGAAGAAAAAATAACAATTGTACAAACTCCACCTCAAACTCAACCAGCACCTGCACCGGCAGCTCCAGTTGAGAAAAAGGTAGAAGTTGTAGTGGAGCCCGAACCTGAAGTACAGGCTAAAGAAGTTGCTGATGAACCAAAACCTGAGGAGGAAAAAGCATAGATGACTCTGATTCGAGTTAAAGACATCAACGCAATGACATCTGATGCAAGAGAACAAAAACTCACCGAGTTACGTGCTGAACTAAGTCGGATCCGAACTATGGTTAATGCAGGCGGTGCTGTGGAAAACCCAACTCGCGTCAGAGAGTTGCGTAAGGCTATTGCTCAAATCTTAACTATTCAAAATGAGAAAAAATTGGGTATCCGCGAACCAGATGTGGTGAAAGAGGAAAAACCCAAAAAGAAGGCAGCTAAAAAAGCAGCTCAGGAGACCGCTTCCAAATGAAAGTAACTCCAGATATTATCCGCTACGAGTTTATCGGCACTCAAGCAAAAATTGCCCAAAGCCCTCATCCTGATTATATGGGTTTAGCGGGTCCAGTGATTGAAGAAACCAAAAACACTTTGACGCTTATCCATCAAGGTCAACCTAAAAGTGTAATCAAGGATTTGGCAACTTTTGACTTCAAGTTTCCAGATGGAACAATTGTTGAAATTGAAGGTAAACTCTTAGTCGGAAGATCTGAAGACAGGCTAAAGAAAATCGTAAAGAGGTTATGGTAATATGTCGATGGTATTTAAGAAACCCAAAAAGACCTGTGACGACCGAAATTGTCCATTCCACGGAAGCCTCGCAGTTAGAGGACGCGTCTTGGAAGGTATCGTTCACACAGCAAAGATGGATAAAACCGTTATCGTTGACCGAGAATTCATGCAGTTCTCTTCAAAATTCGTGCGTTACGAGCGACGACACGGGCACATCCCATCTCACAATCCACCATGCATTGATGTTAAGGAAGGCGACCGCGTGAAAATCGCAGAGTGCCGACCCATCAGCAAAACTGTTTCGTTTGTTGTGGTTGAAAAATTAGGAGAGGAAAAGTAAAATGGCGGCGAAGGCAAAGCAGAGAGCTCTAGTTGCTAAAGGTATGCTTTCACACGGACAAAAAATCAGCCGTGGACTTTTAGCAGGATCCGAAATGAAATGTACTGACAACACAGGTGCACGAGTCTTACGTTTAATCCAAGCTATGGGTTACAAAGGTCGACTAAGACGCTACCCGTCCGCTACCGTAGGCGACAAAGTCACAGTCTCAGTCCGACAAGGTTCACCTGACATGCGTAAAAAGATTTTCCAAGCAGTCATTGTCCGACAAAGAAAATCTTTCCGCAGAGTCGACGGTGTTTGGGTTCAATTTGAAGATAACGCAGCCGTAATTATCACGCCAGACGGCGAAATGAAAGGTTCCGAAATTCGTGGTCCAGTCGCAAGAGAGGCAGCTGAACGTTGGCCAAGAATTGCAAGTGCCTCTAGCATAATAGTGTAGGTGCAAGATGATGCAAAGTACAAAACCAGTAAAGAAGCCAGGCAAACAACGAAAAATGTTCTTTAACGCTCCAGCACACATCCGCCACAAATCCATGTCTGCCCCGCTCTCACGGGAGCTTGCTTCTTCTAAAGGAGCAAAATCGCTTCCAGTCAGAAAAGGCGACACCATCCTAATCAAAAGGGGTGACAACAAAGGCTTTGAAGGCAAAGTTTCACGTGTAGACCTCAAAGCCTACCGCATCTACCTTGAAGGATTAACTCGCGAAAAAGTTGACGGAACAAACATTTTCCTTCCCATTCACCCATCCAAAGTTGAAATCAGAAGCTTAAACCTTGATGACAAATGGCGCAAAGACATCCTAAACCGAAAGAAAGAAGCCGAAAAGCCAGCCAAACACGAAAAAGTAACAAAACCCAAAGCAAAGCCCAAGAAAGAAAAAGCCCCCGCCAAAGTTGAGGAAGTCGAAGAAGTCCAAGAAGAAAAAACCGAAGAAGCCCCAGCAATGGTAGAAGAAGCGGTGCCTAAGGTTGTAGCAGAAACAGCACCCGCAGAGGAAGAGCCCAAAGAAGTTGCATCTGCGCCAAAAAAGGCTGCAACCAAGAAACCAGCCGCTAAGAAAGCTGCCCCCAAAAAAGAGGTAGCTCCAAAAGAAGAGAAAGCTCCTACTGCCAAAAAAACAGCAGCGAAACCGAAAGCAGCCGCAAAGAAACTCGCGGCAAAAAAGACAGAGGAAAAAGCCGCGCCCAAAGCAAAGGCTAAGAAAGCCTCTGCAAAAGGAGGACAATAAATTGGGTAAAAAAGGAAAAACAGGAAGGCTGAAACGTAAGCCAGCCCCAGCATTCTGGCCAATTCACCGAAAAGATATGCCGTGGGTAGCCAAGCCCTCGTCAGGTGCACATTCACTTCACGAATGCTTGCCGCTAACATTGGTCCTAAGAGACATCCTAGGAGTAGCTCAGACAAGAAAAGAAGCCGTACTAATCTTAACACAAGGCAAAGTTATGGTTGACGGCAAAATCCGCAAAAAAGACGATTTCCCCGTGGGCTTAATGGATGTTATTTCAATGCCCGACGTAGGCAAATACTACCGTGTTATGCCATCCCACAAAGGCTTAGTTTTAGCCCCAATAAGCAAAGAAGAAGCCCAAGTAAAACTGTTCCGTGTAGAAGACAAAACCACCGTCAGCAACGGCATCCAACTTGCCCTCCACGACGGCTCAAACATGCTAATCAAAGTCGAAGACCCAAAAAAACCAGTCGAAGTAGCCTATGAAACCTTTGATATCCTTAAAGTTGCCTATCCCGAAAAACAGATAATTCAAAGCATAAAAACCAAAGAAGGCAACATCGCCGTGATTACCGGCGGCAAAAACATCGGCAAACAAGGCAAAATCGTGGAAATCGAAAAAACAGAAGCCAAAAAACGCCGCCACGCCCTAGTAGTCATAGAAGATTCTACTGGCGCTCGGTACCAAACCATTTTGGACTTTGTTTTCTCTATAGGCGAAACTGGACCTCTCATAAAGACCCTGGAGGAATCCGCAGTTGTCTGAAGAAGAAATTATCAGTAAATGGGAACAGCATCCAATGCTCAAACCCAGAATTGACAAAGTTGTCGTTAACCTGAACGTTGGCAAATCAGGCGACCCCCTAGAAAAAGCCAACAAGGTCCTCGAAGAAATCACCGGTCAAACCCCCGTAAAAAGGAAAGCAAAACGGACAGTAAGAGACTTTGGTATCCGTGAAGGCGAATCCATCGCAGTGGTTGTGACGCTACGTAAGCAAAATGCCATGGACTTTCTCAAAAAAGTCCTGCCAGTGGTGGACAACAAGGTTTCCAAACGGTCTTTTGATAACCGAGGCAACTTTGCGTTTGGTCTAAAAGAACACATTGAAATTCCAGGCGTAAAATACGACCCTGACATTGGCATCTTTGGAATGGACATCTGCGTCACCATTAACCGTCCTGGTCAACGCATAAAGATCCGCCGAAAACAAAACAAGTCCATTGGTCCAAAGCATCTGTTAACACCTGAAGAATCCATCGTCTTTGTTAAACAAACCTTAGGAGTCGAAATTGTTTAAAGTTAGAGAGTGAATGTATGGGAAAACAGCAAGTTAAAAAAGTGCGAAAATACGGCAAAGGTTCCCGCCCATGTATCAGATGCGGGTCATATGGACCAGTTATTCGACGTTACAATTTATATCTATGTAGGCACTGTTTTAGAGAAGCAGCCCCTAAATTAGGATTCAAAAAATATGAGTAGGAGCTAAAAGAAACAATGGACACCTTAACAAATGGTCTTATCACCATCAAAAACAATGAAACACGTAACAAACGTGAATGTATAATTAGCCCCGCCTCTAAACTTCTGGGGCGCGTCCTACGCATAATGCAGCTAAACGGCTACATCGGCGAATTCGAATTCATCGACGATGGACGCCAAGGCAAATTCAAGGTTCAACTGCTCGGCAGAATCAACAAGTGCGGACCAGTAAAACCCCGTTTCTCAGTTAAAGCCAGCGAATATGAAGACTGGGAAAAGAAGTTTTTGCCGTCTAGAGACGTAGGAATAATGGTTGTTTCAACTTCTAAAGGCGTAATTGCCCACAAAGATGCTGAAGAAAAAAATCTTGGAGGAAGGCTCTTAGCCTTTGTGTATTAAGGAGTGACTATCATGCGGCTTCCAGAAATATCCAAAACCATCCAAGTTCCTGATGACGTAACTTTAACTTTAGAAGGCAAAAAAATCAGCGTCAAAGGCGCCAAGGGCTCTCTGACACGCGACTTCTCGTTTGCTCCAATCTCAATTGAAAGCGAAGGCAAAAGTGTTCGCATATGGGCAAAGTGGCCCCGCAAAAAGGAAGCCGCTCTTGTAGGAACAATCTATAGCCACATTCAAAACATGATAACAGGCGTCAAAAAAGGCTTCCAATACAAACTAAAAATTGTATTCTCCCACTTCCCCATCTCCATAAAGATGCAGGACAAATCAGTCCTAATCGAGAACTTCACTGGCGAACGCAGACCCCGATTAGTAAAAGTAATCGGCAACGTCAAAGTCAAAATTGAACCTGAAGACATAGTCATTGAAGGCATAAATCTTGAAGAAGTCAGCCAAACCGCAGCAAACATCGAGCAGTCAACCCGCGTCCGCAACAAGGATCCCCGTGTTTTCCTTGACGGCATTTACGTTTATGAAAGAAACGAAGGAATGACATAATGACTGAAAAGAAACCGTCCCCATCACGCGAAGCGCTCAGACTACGAGCGCGCGCAAAAAACAAGAAACCAAAATTTGTACGAGCGGAAAGCTGGAAATATGACCGCTTTAGCCTCAGCTGGAGACGACCACGCGGACTTGACAACAAAATCCGTCGAAAAATCAAAGGCTGGCCACCAGGACCAAGCACAGGTTACAAAGGACCAAAAGTTGCCCGTTACCTGCATCCATCTGGCTATCGCGAAGTCATAGTTTCCAACGTTGAGGGCTTATCAACTATCGACCCCAACACCCAAGCGGCACGTATCGCCCACACTGTTGGCAAACGAAAACGCGCTGAAATAATTGCTGAGGCAAAGAAGCTTAACATCAAAATCTTGAACTTCCAGGTTTCCAAGGAAACTGAAGAGGTTGAAGAGGAAACTGAGGAAGCTGCTGAAGGCGAAGAAGTCGAGGAAAAAGAGGAAGAAGAGAAAAAAGGAGAAGAAAAGCCAAAGGCAGAGCCTAAAAAGAAAACATCTAAACCCAAGAAGGGAGGAAAGAAGAAGTGACTAACTTAAGCGGACAAAGACGTATGGCAGCTCAAATCTTAAAGGTTGGGCAAAACCGCGTCTGGATTAACCCAGACTTCATGGATGATGTTGATGGCGCCATTACACGTGAAGAAATAAGAAAACTAATTCACGAAAAGATTATCGTTTCACTGCCTCAAAAAGGCGTCAGCAGATCCCGAGCCAAAGCCATCCGCGCCAAAAAAGCTTTAGGTAGACGGAGCGGTCCAGGCAGCTACACAGGGTCTGGCCAAGCGACAGTTAGTAAGAAAGAGGCGTGGATGATAAAGATTCGTTCTCTAAGACGCAAACTCAGAGAACTCAAGGCTAACCGGATTATAACTGAAGCAACCTACACCCAATACTACAGGATGGCAGGCAGCGGCAGGTTTGAATCCGTTGGCGATTTAGAACGCAACTTGAAAGCACACGATTTATGGAGGAAACGTTAGGATGGCAAAAAGCAGCAATTACCGTGTACAACTGCGGCGCAGAAGAGAAGGAAAAACTGATTTCCAAGCACGCAAAGCGCTGGTTATTTCTGGTAAACCACGGCTTGTAGCCAGA
>JBJKPJ010000093.1:0-2038 GCA_046706605.1 Bathyarchaeia archaeon
TTGGTTCTCATGCGGTTGGTTTCCTTTTTCCACGTCAACATGCGTTTGACCGAGAAATCCAGTGAGATGATGGTGCCGTGGTTTTGCATAAGTTGGGCAAGGAAAGTGGTTTTGGCTCCAGGCGCAGCGCAAACATCAAAGACGCTGATGTCTGGCTGGGGTATTGCGGCTTGGGTGGCAAAGCAGCTGGCTTTATCCTGCACATAAAACAAGCCCTCGGAGTAGCTTTCCAGTTCGTTTAAGGGCGCTTTGGTTTTGGTAACCCTGTAAGTGTGCTTTAAGGGCTGGGCGCTTTGGAGTTCCATACCTTCCTTTTTGAGCCGTTGAACAACTTTCTCTTCGTCGGCGGCTATGGTGTTTATGCGGATGTAGTTGGATGGAGGTTTCATGCTACCCTCCAAAAACGCCACTGCCTGGTCGTGCTCAAACAGTTTAAAGCAGTACTCCACAAACCATGCCGGGTGGAAAGTTTGCAGGGCAACTTTTTCTCTTTCGTCTGCTGATTCGATAATTGGGGCCAGTTGTTTGATGAGTAGATAGCCGAGGTAGGGTTCGATTTCCCGCATGGTTTGCCAGCCAAGGATGGCTCTGCCCATGGAGGCGATGTTTTCGGCTTCTTTCAGGTGGTATTTGCCCCAGTTTTTGACCACGCGGGTATGGTAAACGTATAAGCGCAAAAATGCTTGGATGCCCATGTTGAATTCGCCGACTGTTTTGGGCGCAACCACGACGTTTATGAATTTGTCAATAAGGTTTTTTCGCCGTTCAGTTTCCACAACTAAGCCGTAGGCGAAGCGAATGGCGCTGGGGTTTTTTATGCCGAGCTGCTTTATGGTGCGCAATAGGGCTGCTCGCTCGTTTAGGCGTCGCATCTCTATCCAGCTTAGAGTCTCTATGGCAACGGTCCAAGCATCACGAAGCAAATTTTCTCCCAACCCTACTCAAGATGCACCCGAAGTAAATAAGAATTCAAGCCGTCACAGCATTTTTTCCATGTCCATGGACCTGTGTAGCAAACCTTGCCGCGCACATCATCATAAGGTACTTGCACTAAAGGTTTAGTTGGTGTCATTGTGCGCCAAGTCGTAAAATGCGGATCCATGTCGCAAACAAGGGCTGGCAGTTTATATGCAGGAGAGTGCGGTGAAATCAACAGCAGAAACGCAATGGCAAACATATTCGCATGGCACATGAATTTTTTTAGTTTTTAGCATATTTTGCTTTTTTGCACGGTTTTTTGCTGTTAATTGATTGGATATTTGGTGGTTTTTCAGTCAGTAGAGTTTTTAGTCTGCTTGCACCAATGGTTAGGCGTAGGTAGAATAGGGATGGCGCGCACCCTCTTAGATTACTGTATCACTCCACAGGATAAACCGCTCCAAAAAGAGGAGCCCAAAGTGCAAGTGTCGTCGCCAAACCCCCAACCCGAGCCCGAAGCACCAGTGGCTACGCCAAAGAAGCGGGAATGCCAACCCTACCCACCAATCGCGCCAGTTAACCTACCACCTTCCTATTTTGTTTCCGCTACCTACGCTGGAAAAGAAAAAAAAGCACTAATCAAGCTTTATGAGCCAAACTCTGGGCAGATTTATTTCTGGTATGACAACAAAGACCACAAGCCTTACTGCTTAACCAACTTAACACCAGAGGAACTGACACGTTTTAACCGCATAACAAGCCATGAGGGCTTTGAAGCTTTTAAGCCAGAAACAAGACTTGACCCCTTAAACGATAAAATAATTAACATAACAAAAATCATCGCTAAAGACCCCTCAGCGATCGGTGGCAGGCGAGGCACAACAATCAGGGACATAATTCCCCAAGACCACTATCGCGCGCTTGGTACAAGCATGGGGGACCATGGCACTAAGGTTTGGGAATCTAAAATCAAGTACTACCAATCATACATTTACGACCAGCAACTTTTGCCAGGCATGATTTACGAGGTAAAAAACGGTAACCTTGTTCCAGTTATGGTTGAATCGGCAACCGAGAACCTCAACAAAATCCGTGCCCTCTTTAAGGACTGCTCAAAAGA
>JBJKPJ010000094.1:0-5025 GCA_046706605.1 Bathyarchaeia archaeon
TCTATGAGCAGTGTCACAGAGGCTACAGTGGCGCTCCACCCCAAGGCGAAAGCCTACAAATGGTTGAAAAACGTGTCCTGCCTTTTCTTGACGACCTCACTGAATGGCTAAAACAAAACCCTGGGAACGTCGCAATCTCTTGTCACAATAATTCAATCCGCCCGCTACGGAGAATTTTTGAAAACGTCACCTTGACTCAAATGTGTAAAATTGAGAGCCCACAGAATAAGGCGTTGATTTACAACCTTGATTTAAGCTACCAACACCTATCGGACAAGAAGAAAACTGGGAGTCGTGGGGCTAAGTGGAACGGGCTTGTTGTTTCAAAAAACATCAGATTAGCCACGGACAAAAATAATCCACTAAAAAAATACTACGCTTAATTATTCTTTTGATATTCACGATAAGTGGCGGGCCCGCTGGGATTTGAACCCAGGATTCTCGGCTCCGGAGGCCGATGCCTTAATCCGTGCTAGACTACGAGCCCTTTTCCATGCTTTCTATCTGGACTACCTTCATTTTTGGTTGCTGTCTAATATTGGTTTTCTAGACTAATTTGATGGATTGTGGTCAGTGTCAGTAAGCGTTCTTTTCTTTGTGTAAGTAGTGTCTGCCTGTCGTGCGGTTATAGTTGAATTCTTGGTCGCCTTCGAGCCTCAACCTCAGGAGACAGCCCATAAGACTCTGTTTTCTCGTTTTGTTCTTTAACTTTCTCCTTGAAATCTTCAAACATACCTAAACTCCCACCTTTCACTGGTTATCCTCAAACCAGACGAAAAGACAACAAATACAGGGGAGTTAGCCCTCAAGACACCACAAAACAAGGCAACAAATAATGTGTATATGTTCTACGAAATAAAACTATTGCTTAAGAGACGAACGGTGTTGATTTCTATTTAATCTTATTGTTAAGGCGGCAACTTCAAAGTATTTATCGCGAAATTGATCAGAGGAATATACGGTATGATGTCATCTATGTTGGAGTCAGGGCGTCTGAAAACTTGTTCTTCGTGTTTCGTTGCGTGCGCTTAAGAATCATAAAACCAGCAAGGATAGCTGCGACCACAATTGCTGCGATGATAATGTACGTAGTAAGTGAAGTTTGTGCGCCTGTACTTGTGGGCTGTACCGATGTAGTTGGTGATGTAGTTGGTGATAACGTGGGCATGATAGTCGGAGAGGTAGTAGAGGATGTGGTTTGTGTAGTAAGAATAATTGGCTGCAAAATGATAGCGTAGTTTGCTATGGAGCTTGACAGCTCCGGAGTATTATCTGTGGGGCTAAGTGTAAAAGGCACTGGTTGCCCAGGTGCAATCGAGGAAGACAAATCGGTGGCATTTAAAGCAACGACAGTACCCGCAGAATTGTAGAATGTTGCAACTATGATGGCGTCTTGAACATTTTGCGAACCTGTGTTTTGCATTAACCCAGAAATAGTGTAGACCCCGTTAATATCAGCACCCTCAGTCGAAGAAGCCGAAACTGTCAGGCCAGAATACTGAGTAGCATTAGATTCTAAAATTGTGGTCGCTGAAATGGTTATGTTGGTGACGTCTGGAACCCAGCTTTGGTCTTGAGTTACGCTGTTTTCAGGGATAAAATCCATGTAGAAGGGCGCTTTTTGCTCAGAAGCCAAATTGTTTGTCATAACCTGAGCTTTGCTGTAGGCTACGATGCTTCCAGTTGAATTGTAAGCTTGACCAGACACCCATACTGACCCTACAGTTGTTGAGCCTATATTCTGCACTTCACCGACAGCAATCAAGTCACCAATGTACCTAGCCGTAGCAGTCGTGACTGGTGCAGTATACCAGCTGTAGCTTAGAACTTGAACCTCTGTTGTCTGTCCGTTTGCGTGCGGCAATGATGACAAAACACTAAAAGACGCTACTACCAAAACCGTTAGCAGTACGATGGTTGATATCTTCTTCAAGTTTTCTCCCTTCAAACATGTCCACTAAAGATGAAAATTTGCTCCCATGACCAAATAAGGTTTTTTCCATATTTCATCCAAATCCAGAAAACTTACACCTAATGAACTGATGATAGACACTTGTTATTGACGAAAATGAATATGTAGTGCGCGCACCCGGTAGAGCTTCAAATTGTTTTTATCCAATGACTGTTTAGTTAGGGGTAGATGTTTTGTATGGTTGAAGTTCTGGTTTTATATTATTCTATGAATGGAACTGTAGAGGTTATGGCAAAAGCTGTGGCTGAGGGTGTAAACAGCATTGATGGCGCTTGCTCCAAGTTGAAACGCGTCGACTATGCTAACCTGGACGATTTTATTTCATGTGATGCAGTGGCTTTTGGTTCCCCAAACTACTTCGGCTACATGGCTGGGCAACTGAAGGACTTCTTTGACAGAGCCTGGTCATCAAGAGAGAAAGTTTCAGGTAAGCTGGCTGCGGCATTCACCTGTGGTGGAAGCTCCAAAAATGCTGCACTGCTAAGCTTGGAAATGATGTTTACCTATTTCAAGTTAGAGAAAGCATGTGAAGGCGCAGTATGGGGAATTAGGGAACAGGGCGCGATAAGTGAACAGACTTTGACGGCATGCAGAAACATTGGCGAAGCATTAGCAAAGGCAGCAGTCAAGAGAAAAGCCAAAGAACCCACAGATTAACGGATACACGCTAAAATCTATATCCATTTATGAGAATACTATTCTTGGATTAATTCTTCATCTATCCACCATGCTTTCTTTTTGCCTGATTTTTCGCCTGCAACGTATCGGACGATTGGTTTGCCGATTTGTTTTTTGCTGTTTTTCTGGATTTTGCGGAGTCGGTTAAGGATTAGCCAGCGGTTTGTTTTTATATAATCCGCCAACTCAGGGGTGGTTGCGGATTTATAGTGGAGAATGTACTCCATGATTTTGTGGTCTAATTCGTCGAGGCAGAATTGGTGCGGGTTGATTTTGCCGTGCTGGAACGTGAGAATTTCTAGGTCAGCTAGGTACTTTCTGATTTGACCAAATTCCTGTTCAATCTTGTCCACCCGTTCCTGCAACGCCAAAAGTGTGTCGGGTTTGGGGGTTTTCTGCAGTTTTTCGGCGATGGCTTCGCGGATAAAGCTGCTACGGTCGCCTTCAGGTATACGTAGCGCCATTTCTTGGTAGACTTCTTCGGGCAGTTTGACGGTGACAACTCTGTTTTCGCTCAAAGGGACGCCTCTGCACATCCATATGAACGGTTTAGTTATTTCATGGTTTCCCCAAACAGATGCTGACCTTTTTTGTTTCACACTTAAAAGAAACTGGAGCGTGCGGAAAACTATGTTGAAGTTATTGCTTTGGGCATAAGGTTTTATAAAGTAAGAGGATTTAGTACAATTCGGTGACTTATGTGATAGATGACTGGTCCCAGAAAGAGTTATTGATTTTAGCCTTTGACCACCGCTCGTCGTTTCTTGAAAAAATGTTCGGCATCAAGAATCGTCAACCAACACCTGAAGAACAAACGCAGATAGAGGAGTACAAGCGTACCATTTTTGACGGCTTTAAGCTAGCCGTAGAGAAAACGGTACCGAAAAACATTGCGGGATTGTTGGTTGATGAAGAGTTCGGTGCAGGCGTGTTACGTGAAGCAAAAAAGGGCAGTTTTATGTTTGCTATGCCCGTCGAGAAGTCAGGGCAAGATGAATTTGACTTTGATTACGGCGACAACTTTGCTCAGCACATCGAAGAGTTTGACCCTACCTTTGTGAAGGTGTTGGTACGTTATAACCCCGAAGGTGATGCTGAAATGAATAAGCGTCAACTTTTGCGGCTAAAAAAACTCAGCGATTACTTGGCACAAAAAAACCGTACTTTCCTCTTTGAACTAATTGTGCCAGCAACACCATCACAGTTGGCAAAGCTTGGCGGATCCAAAGAAACCTATGACATAGAGCTTCGCCCCAAACTTATGGTCCAAAGCCTCAAAGAAATCCAAGATGCAGGCGTAGAGCCCGTCATATGGAAGCTGGAAGGCGTAGATAAACCTGAATCTGCCGAAGCTGTGGTTAAACAAGCTCAGAGCGGCGGAAGAAAAGTCGGCGTCATCACACTGGGCCGCGGCGAATCAAAAGAAAAAGTGCAGGAGTGGCTTAAAGTCGGCGCAAAAATCCCTGGCATCATTGGGTTTGCTGTTGGAAGAACCATATTTTGGGAGCCTTTGGCGGAGCTTAAAGCAGCCAAAATCAACAAGGCGCAAGCAACCGAGAAAATTGCTAAAAACTATGAGGAGTTTACAGAATTGTGGTTAAATGAATGTAAAAATAAAAAGGAGATAAAAAAATGACCTCTCTTAGATCTTTATCGCCATCAATGACCCGAATTACCACGGCAGGTGCAGTCGGAGCTGCATTACATATTGGTAAAGGTGACCCTGACAAAGTTGATCAAATCGCCCTTGACTTTTCCCGCGCAGTTCTCAACCAAACAGAAATCGACGGAGAAGTCATCTGCTGTGAAGGACCAAAAGACAACGCCCCAGCATTCAGCAACCGAGAAAAAGTCGGCACAGGCAATGGACCAAAAGTGGAGTTTGTAATCGACCAAGTTGACGGAACCACCGCAACTTCCAAGGGCAAAAAGGACGCAATTTCAGCTCTTGCGTGTGCGCCTTCAGGTTGCTTGCAGGTTTTGCCTGATGACGGCTATTACTTTAAGATTGCAACTGATTGGCGCTCAAAAGGGAAAATTTCAACCGATATGAGCATAGAAGAAATTGTCAACACAGTGGCTGCCCGAAAGAATCGACCCCTTTCAAATTTCACGGTCATTATGCTTGAACGCGAGAGGCACAACGAATTACTTGCTCGGCTAAGAAAGATGGGTGTAAGAATCATTTTGATAACTGACGGCGACATCGCAGGCGCCATCGTAACTTGCCTACCCGACTCAGGCGTTGATTTGCTTATCGGGGCAGGTGCAGGCGCAGAAGCAACCATCGCGGCAACTGCCGTGAAGTGTCTTGGTGGAACTATGCTGGTTAAGGTTTGGAAAGACAAAAAAGATGACGCCAACCGAATGCAACG
>JBJKPJ010000095.1:0-5141 GCA_046706605.1 Bathyarchaeia archaeon
AGTCCCCTTAGACATGCCTGTTGGCACCAGAGTTGAACCTAACCAGCGTGTTTTCGCGTTAGGAGGGCAATATGTTAATGCAGATGAGATACACGTACCTGGCGAAAATGGCACAGCCAGATTTACAGTTCTGGTTGATATGCGTTCGGGTTTAACGGTCATTGAGGACTTCAACGAAAACGGTGCCCCATGGGGAATAGCGTACGGACAACTTGGCTTAATTAGCACAAATATACCTATGACTGCAAACTTCACAGCCTCCCCTTCACCCTCGCCGCTGTCTTCGGAGTTTTCTAATCAAATCTTGCTTGCAACCGTTATTGGTGTGGGAGCAACCATTATTGTGGCGTCTGTACTGTTAATTTACTTCAAAAGAGCAAACAACAAAGCAGAACCGAGAGCTTAGAGCAGTTGACTCCCAGTTAAGGCATGGATGATAAAACGGATGATGTCCTCGATGTCCATAGATTTAGCGTTGAGTGCTTCGCCCATTAACCCTTTTTCCTGAACCAAACTGCTAAACGGCAGAACTCCAATTACCTGTTCCTTGCCGATTTGAGCCATAATTTTGTCAGCAAGGGTACCTTCTGCTTTGTTGATGATGAAGCGTATGGGTTTTTTGCTTTCTTTTGCCATGTGCGATATTTTTTCAGACAGTCTAATCGACTCGTAGGAGGGGTCAATTACTCCAATTATGAGATCTACGCTGCCAGCTACGCCTCGACCTAAGTGTTCTACGCCGGCTTCAGTGTCGATGATGGCGATGTCCTTTGCAGCTAAAGTTAAATGGTTGAGAAAGTCTTTGGAGAGCACCCCCATGGGGCAGGCGCAGCCTTCACCGTAATGCTTGACTTTCCCAATCTGCAACAAGTACAGGTCGCCTTTTTTTGAGAGGCACTCGGTGGGGATGTCGTTGATGCTCCATGATTCGCTAAAGACGGGTGCTTTGTGTCCGTCAGCGGTTGTTTTGCCCATTTTGCTCTGCACTGCCTTTTTTCCGCCGATTTGCTCCATAAGTTCCATGGGAGCTTCTAATCCGAGTTGGGCGCTAAGACCATAATTTGATTCGTCAGCGTCAACAACCAGTACACGGTAGCCTTTGGTTTGCAGGTTTTTAGCTAAGAGGGAGGCAACTGTGCTTTTGCCGCTGCCGCCTTTGCCGCAGATTAAAATTTTCATTTCCCATTTACCCCTTCTTGAGCGGTTAGCGTTTTTCTATAGGCGCAAATGCCTTTTCAAATCCGCCAACGTAATGTCCCTGTGGGCGCAAAAGCACTGCGTCTTCATACTGTTCCAACACATGAGCAACCCATCCGGAGATTCTGCTGGAAGCAAAAAAAAGCGGATAAAAGTCCTTTGGAACACCCAACGCATCCATGGCGACCGCAGCGTAAAAATCAACATTTGGGTAAATCTTTTTTTCGGCAAAAACCAACTGCTCAATCTTCATGCACCTGTTGTATAAACCCATTGAACGCTCACGGTGACAGAAGTCTTCCACTATACCTCTCAGGTGTTTGGTTCGGGGGTCTTGTGCTTTATAGACGCGATGCCCAAAACCCATAATCTTTTTCTTTTCAGCCAGCAAACCCTGAATGTACTCTTCCACCTCCTCGTTTGGGTTTATTTCATTTAGCATATCCATCACTTTTTCGCTGGCACCACCATGCAGAGGACCTTTTAGGGTGCCAACAGCGGAAGTTATGGCTGAATACATATCGGAGTTGGTGCTTGCTGTTACCCGCGCCGCGAAGGTGGAAGCGTTAAAGCCATGGTCGGCATGAAGGGTCATGAACCGATGGATAACGCTTGCTTCTTTCTCATCGGGAACTGCGCCTTTAAACATATACAAGAAATTTTTTGAGAAAGCAAATTCTTTTTTGGGCTCAGGAACAGGCAGGTTTTGGCGAGTTCTATGAAGAGTAGCTATTATAGTTGGAACCTGGGCAATTAACCGCGTTGCCCTCAGCAGGTTTGTGGCTCCAGAAAAATCCCCGCAGTCAGGGTCGTATTCGCCTAGGTGCGATACTTCAGTGCGCAGCACATCCATAGGGTGACATGTTTTTGGGGTGTTTTTTATGCTTTCAATGATTGGTTCAGGAAGGTGCATCTCGATGAAAAGTTGGTCTGAAAAAGCATCTAATTCTTGTTTGTTGGGCAGTTTCTTGTAAAGGAACAGGTAAGCGATTTCTGTATAAATGACTTGCCCAACTAAGTCGTCAATATTGTACCCTAAATAGTAAAGAGAACCTTTGGGATTTACATAGCTGATTTTAGTTTCCGCGGCCGCAACATCACGTAAGCCACGAATAACCATTCTCTCATTTTTTTCAGTGTTTTCACCCATAGCCAATCACTTCAAACTGCTGCTCATATTCCCCTCAAAACTACAAGGGTACCCAAAGAACTATGTTACTAGTTCTATTCACACATAGCTGCAATTGATGTAGTTACTCAAGCTACGATAAAATTACATTTAAAGGCTTTCCGTGAAAAAGTCCCATTTAAAGGTAAATATGCGCTGTCCCAAACTTCTGTCTTGCCTTAACCGCATCGATAGTAGGCACAAACACTAAAACTTTCGGGTTCAAAGCCAAGAGGCGTCTCCACTAAAATTTTTAAGCACAAACTTCAGACCATTTAATTGAGAAAAACTTAATGCAACGATCAGCTAAGGCTTTATTATATGGACGTATATTTGCTGCTTGCAACGGCTAGTCTGATTCTTCAGTTAATAGTTTTAGCCTTACTTATGTTCAGCTTTAGATTAAAGCAGAACCTGAAATTCCGCATGCATGGCATCACAATGACAGCAGCATTGTCTTTGCACCTCACACTTATTGTGGCAGTTATGGTACCATCATTTGCAGTCGGTTTGGTTCCAAAAATTATAAAGAGCCCAGCAAGCTTGATAGGTTCACTTACTCCATTGCATGCCGCTGCAGGAGCAATCACTGCCATTTTGGGTTTATGGATTGTGGGCTCATGGCGACTAAAGCAATCAATCAAGCCTTGTATGCTTAAGAAGAAGTACATGAAGTACATCTTCACTATGTGGCTGATATCTCTCAGCTTGGGTTTAATACTGTATTTTGCTCTTTACGGGTCATTGCTGTTCCGTTAAGCTAAGAAAACGTTGAATCAAAATTTCAGAAAGGCTAAATAGCTGGGTTCCTGAAACAAAAAATATCAAACGAAACTTTTTGGGGCGCTGAGGATGTTAATTGAAGGTAAGGAGCCACTTTTCACTGCTACAACTAATTATATTTTCAGTCTGTCGAATTCTTTAACTCTTGCAGTCTTTTCCAACACTAATCCGCAAAACTTGAAAATAGCTGATTTACAGAAGGGCTTGGTTCTTTTATGCAATGAAAGCTACATCGTCGGGGAAGGAACAGGGTTTGGGCTTCCTATTGCCAAATACTCTGATGAAACAGTCTTCCCAGGCTCAGCGCTCCTATATGTTCGTAAACAAGGAAATGCTGTGGAGGTTCAAAAAACTTTTTTTATGAATTTGATAGCCAGAGATGGATTTCAGAATCTCAAACTTGAAAACCAGAAAATCAGAATGTTAATTGACTACACCTCTGCACTGTGCCAGAAACACAAGCACATAGCTAAATCTATTCTAACCGTGAAACCCATACTTTACAAGTTCGGAGTAAAATCCAGCTTCATACAAAGCCAACCCAGAGGCGCAGTTACAGTTACCTACATCTTGGATCAAAAACGGATACTGATCAAATTGGATTTCAATCAACTTGAACCGGTTGGTCTCAAGAAAGTTTTTGTTCTAAATGAACAGAGCGCACATTTTTTTAGAACGTACTTAGATTCGGATGGCGCAAAATTAGTAGATGAAGAAATCGGCATTTGGAACAACGTGACAGCAAAAACAGCGAAAATAACAGACGAAAAGGAAAAAATTGGTTTCAGCCTGAAGAATTTAAAGGGAGCCAATTTGCGTCGCGGAAGGGAATTGATGGAAGGTTCACTAGACTGGATTGGCCTAGATTACGAACTTGAACCGGAGCACCGCCATTTTGAATATGAAATCGAACTTTTTGGGTGACACAACTAAATGACCACTGTTACGCTTGTTTACCCATATTTTCAACCTCGCGCTGACACATCGATTTTTAGGTTTCCGCCATTAGGACTCGGCTACATAAGCGCGTATCTTAAGCAGCAGGGCATTTCCGTTGAAATTGTCGATTGCACTTTCCTTAAACAAAAAGATGCCGTCAAGAAAATCATTGATTCAAACCCTCGAATAATTGGGATCCAAGCAATGTATTCGATGCGTGAAAAAGCGCTGGAACTAGCCCAACTATTGAGGGAGCATTGCGAGTTGCTTGTTGCTGGTGGAGCGCTTTCGACTATCGAACCAGAGAGGTTTCTTAGAGATTTCGACGTTGTAGTGGTAGGGGAAGGAGAAGAAACCATGCTTGAACTTGTCAACCAGTTTGTTAGAGGCGGCGATTTTTGTAAGGTTAAAGGAATTGCCTACCGCGATAAAGACTCCAGCGAAACTCGACTGACTGCACCAAGAGGATTAAACAAAGACTTGGATAATTTTCCAAGTCCCTCAAGGGAGCTGTTTGATAATGATTCCTACAAAAAATATTATGCTAAAAAGTTTGGTTATACGACAACGGCGGTTATGACATCAAGGGGCTGCCCTTTTTCATGCGATTTTTGCAGCCAACCAATCTTCGGCAACGTGCTCAGAGTAAGAGACGCTTCCAAAGTAGTTGACGAAATCCAAGAAGCCTTGTCTTTAGGTTACAGTAGAATATGGTTTGCTGATGACTGTTTCACCTTGGATAAAAACCGCTTGGTAAAGATTTGTGATGAAATTGTCAGGCGTGGGTTAAAAGTAGGTTGGGAATGTCTTTCAAGAGTCGACACTTTGGATGCAGAAACACTTGATAAGATGAAGCGTGCTGGGTGTCTTAGGATGTTTTTTGGAATCGAATCTGGAAACGATCAAATCCTTGCCTTAATGAAGAAACGGATTACAACAAAGCAGGCATATCATGCAATCCAACTGTGCAAAAAAGAAAAAATCAAAACTGGTGCTTTCTTTATTTTGGGGTACCCCGGCGAAAATGCAAAAACCATTTTAGACACCATAAAGT
>JBJKPJ010000096.1:0-6943 GCA_046706605.1 Bathyarchaeia archaeon
AGGTTGCGTGTGCCAAGTCTTTGGGCACCGTCTTCAAGGGTAACTTGGTAGATTTCCTTAAACTTTGGGTGCGGCTTAACCTTGACGGGCACGCTTGTCTCTCCACTGTTTACGTCTGCGTTTGCCGCCCCGTGGGGGTCTATCAAAGTGGGGTTTTTTCCCAAATGGTCGCTGTCCGCCTTCGCGTCGCTCAAAGCGTTGTTCTCTGCCGCCTTCAGTTTCTTTTCTGGGTTTAGATTCTTTTGGTGGTGGGGGCTCTTTGTATTTGACCCGGATTTCCTCAATGCGCTTGTTTATTTCTTCTTTTAATTCATCACCGATGAAGTGTCCTCCAAACGCATCTGCCCTTGCGGCTATGGCAAGTTTTCCAGCGATAACGCGAGCGATTTTTCCACGTTGCCAACGTTTAGCATCATGTAGCAGGGTATGTTGGAAGATTAAGCCGTGTTTTGGGGGGCGTGCTCCTGTTTTTAGAGAGCGAAAGAGAGCTTTTTCGGCGCCTATGACTTGGATGGTGCTGGCTGGACGAATAGCAAGGTTCTGCAGGCTCCCCGCCATGGCGATTAAACGTGCGCCCAGCAATGCGCCTGCAACGGCGCGGACGTTTGGAGCAAGTTCCTCCATGGTTTTATCCACATAGTTCTCCATGCTTTTCCGCAACTCGTAAAATGCCGATATGTCTTTTGCTAAGGCTTGGATTTGCTCAAGGTCTCGCTCAGAGATGTCAGCACCCATGGATGAATCTGCGGCTTTAGCAACCAGTTGAGCGCGTTCTTGCGGGATGTTTTCTTTAACCAAATTATCTGTAGTGTAGTTTTCTTTGTCGCCTACGTTTGTGACTAGCCGCGCGTAGGTTTCATGCTTCTCGATTAAGCGGTCAAGTTCAGGGAAGTACACGCCGTACCATTCGCGCAAGCGGCTCATAAAGAGGTTAACAGTTTGATCTAGGCTGTCAAGGGTTTGGATGCCTTGGGCAACAATCAAATCTCGTTTTTCCGCGGCGCCTTTGATGCGCAGTTTAGCCAACTCTAAACTGACGTTGCGGTTCCAAGCCCCAAGTTCCGTCTCGTCCACAGCGAATCCCGCTTCAACGGCAACCTGCACCATGCGGGAGTGCAAAACGTTAGATTCAGCGGGCTTGGCTATTGCCGTTTCTACGTCGAGTTTACGTTTTGCTTCCTCAGCTAAAATGGCGTTTTCAAAAACGAAGGTTTCGTACTCCAAGTTTTTGAGTAATGAAACCAGCGAGGTAAGTTGGTCGCTTAGTTTTCCAGTTTCAGCTTTAAGCAGGTTTTTGGCTGCTGCCTGCGCTTTTTTGGGAAAGAGCGCCTTTTCTACCAGATTGTTTTTTTCATCGAAGGCGGCTACGCCGAAAGGAAACTGGATTATGAATACTTTCATACTGTATGCCCCAATAAACTATGTATTGTCACTGCATTGTCTTAATAAATAGTTTTGTTGCCTAAAAACCCAAAACCCTTTTCTGCAGCTCCAAGATTGACAGGACTATTTTGCGTTATGCTCTCAAAAAAGTTAATACACCCAACAATCAATATTTCCAAAAAAGGAAGGACACCAAAATCCCCGCCCAACCACTCACAATCGGACTAATCCAAACCAAAGTCACAGGTAACATAGCGGAAAACATGCAAAAAACCGCACAAAACATTGAGCAAGCCGCCGCGTTGGGCGCCCAAATCGTGTGCCTCCAAGAACTATACCGCACATTGTATTTTCCACAGCAAGAAAACCAAGATGTAACGGCGCTGGCTGATACAATCCCCGGCGAATCCACCCGCCTGTTTGGGGCGATAGCAAAAAAACACAAAATCACTATAATTGCCCCACTGTTTGAGAAGAGCGGTGATGGAAAATTTTTCAACACCGCCGCAGTCATCGGATCAGACGGCGAGGTTTTAGGCAAGTACCGCAAAGTCCACATTCCCCAAGACCCGTATTTTTATGAGAAAGAGTATTTTTCAGAGGGCGACGGCGGCTACCAAGTTTTCGACACCAAGTTTGCCCGTGTGGGTGTGCTCATCTGCTATGACCAATGGTTCCCAGAGCCCGCGCGCATCAATACCCTCCGCGGAGCAGACATAATCTTTTACCCCACTGCAATCGGATACGTCAAAGGGCACACTTCCGCCGACGGCGACTGGCATGACGCTTGGAAAACCGTACAGCGCGCCCACGCCATAGCAAACGGCGTCCATGTTGCCGCAATCAACCGCATCGGCGAAGAAGGCGATTTGGAGTTTTGGGGCGGCTCATTTGTATGCGACAGCTTTGGCAAAGTCCTAAAAGAAGCCTCAACCACAGACGAGGAAGTGCTTGTCGCAACCGTCGATTTAGCTCATAACAAGCGGATAAGAGACGGCTGGGGATTTTTGCGCAACCGACGCCCAGACACTTACAAACCACTAACAGGAGACACTGAGCATGGGTAGCCAAGAGAGAGGCTGCCGCGAACAGGGCTTTTGTATGCCCGCGGAGTGGGAAAAACACGACGCCATCTGGCTGGCTTGGCCCTACGACCCCCTAACCTTTCCCAACCGCGTAGAACTCGTGGAACAAACCTACGTGCAGATTGTTAAAGAAATCCACGAGGGCGAACAAGTTAACCTGTTCGTTACAGACCAAAAAGTAAAAGCCAAAGCCACCAGCCTCTTCAAAAAAGCAGGTATCGACCTTGGCAAAGTCAACTTTTACATTTCCGACTACGCCGACGTATGGTTCAGAGACTACGGACCAATTTTTGTCAAAAACCCAAAACATGAGCTTGCCATGATTCACTGGGACTTCAATTCATGGGGTGAAAAATACGAAACCCTGCTTAAAGACAAGCAAATTCCCCAAGTCATAAACCAGAAGATGACCCTCAAATGCTTCCGACCCGGCATTGTGCTGGAAGGCGGTTCCATCGACGTAAACGGTAAAGGTACCCTGCTAACCACCGAGCAATGCCTACTCAACAACAACAGAAACCCCGGATTGAACAAAGGCGACATCGAAAAATTCCTCTTGGAGTACCTTGGAGTTTCCAATTTTATTTGGCTTAAACGCGGCATTTTAGGCGACGACACAGACGGGCACATCGACGACTTAGCACGGTTCGTAAACCCCACAACCATTGTTTGCGCGTATCAGGATAACCTTGATGATGTGGATTTTGAGGCGCTCAAAGAAAACTACGACATCCTAACCAACGCTGTAGACCAAGACGGCAAAAAATTCCGCGTTGTCAAGCTGCCCATGCCCAAAGTGGTAAGCGACGAAGGCGAAACCTTGCCCGCCAGCTACACTAACTTTTATATCGGCAACAAAAAATTGCTAGTGCCCATCTTTGACCATGAAAACGACCAAAAAGCATTGGCGATTCTGCAGGAGCTGTTTCCCGCCCGTAAGGTGGTTGGTATACGTTGTGTGGACTTGGTTTACGGTTTTGGAACCATCCACTGCATCAGCCAGCAGCAGCCTTGTGTGGCTTAGTGTTTTACGTAACGGGTTGATGGGCGTTTTTTAGTTAAGTTTAAACTCTGCCGTTTAGTAATAGGTAACCCCGCAAATTTAGGCAGGTTCAGGGAGAGAAAAAGAGCTTATGGTTAGTCGACCCCCGCATCGCACCCGCGGCGTCAAAGTTCTCAAAGCCGTATCATCGCCGATGCGGCTGCAAATCCTAAACCTGCTTTTTGACAAAAGCGCACTTAGCTACACGGAACTGATGAACCAGCTGAAAATGAATCCTAGCAGAGACGCAGGCAGATTCGCCTTCCACCTAAAATTCCTCCTCAAAGCAGGCTTAGTCGAAGCGGATGTGGAGGCAAAAAAGTATTATCTCACTGACCTCGGCAAGATGGTGCTAGATGTTGCTGACCGCGTGGAAAAGAAAGCTGTCAAACCGCGGGGTATGTTGGTTCGCACGTCGCACCTTACTGTGGAAGAGTTTGATGTCAACAAAATCGCTAACTCGCTTATTCGGGAAGCTAAGGTGCCTGCGGAGTTGGCGCAGAAAGTCGCTAAAGAAGCAGAAAAACGCTTGGTTAAATCAAAAACTAAGTATCTTACTGCTTCACTTATTCGCGAAGTAGTAAATGGGATTTTGGTTGAAAAAGGCTACGAAGACTACCGTCATAAACTCACCCGTGTAGGTATGCCCGTCCACGAAGTTACCGCGCTTGTTGAGGCTAAAGAAAATCCGCCTGACTGCACTGCCGCCATAAATAAAGCACGACAAACAGTGCTAAGCGAATACACTCTGCTAAACATTTTTCCTCGAGACATCTCTGACGCCCACCTCTCAGGCGCCATCCACCTTGACAGTTTCGGAACATGGATCCTAAAACCCGCCGAAGTCATCCATGATCTGCGCTACTTCTTTTTACATGGTATAAAACTAGACAATCCCCTGCAAGTCACAATGGACCCGCCAATCGACCTGCAGTCTGCTTTTGCCACGGTATTTAATGTTCTTTTGCACGCAAGCAAAGAAACAGACCGCATTCAAACCTTAAATTACCTGAACGTCTTCCTTGCGCCATTTGTAGTCGGTAACGATGTTGCCTCAATCAAGGAATATCTGCGTCTGTTTATTCGCCACCTAAACCAACACTCCAACACCACACTTGTGCTAGAACTGGCGGTTCCCAAGTTGGCAGCAGAAAAAGAAGCCATCGGACCAGCGGGCAAACTCACAGGCAAATACGGCGATTTTGCCAAAGAAAGCCAGCTCTTAACCTCACTACTCATAGATGTTTTCGCCGAAGAATGCGCCACAAAACCGCTACTGAGCCCAAAGATAGTGTTAAAAATTAACAACGCCGCTTTTGAGGACGAAAACGCCAAGGCAATCCTGCTTAAAGCGCATCAGTTGGCGGCTAAAAACGGGCTTTTGTACTTTGCAAACACCACTGATGGCAGCGAAAACACAGTTTTTTCCTCTTCAGGCGTCAAGTTATCCACGGATTTCACAGGTGACTGGGAAACAGACACACTGCGGACAGGCTGCCTTGGCATTGTCACCATCAACATGCCAAGAATTGCACTTGAATGCGAAGGGGACAAAAATATGTTCCTTGAATTACTTAAAGAACGTTTCGAATTTGCTGCCCGCGCATTAATTATCAAAAACAACACTTTACGGCAATTTGGCAAAAACACCTTGCCGTTTCTGCTACAAAAAACCAGCCGTGACATGTATTTCCGACTGGAAAATTGCTCCCGGCTCGTCAATTTAATTGGGTTCCGCGAAGCGGTGGAAGCCCTCACGGGCAAAAGCTTCAACTCTGAAGACGGCCGCCTTTTTGCCCAAGAAATCATAAGCATCCTTACCTCCTACAAACACAAAGTTGGCAGAAGATACGGCAAACGCCTCTACCCTGTCATCTTGGGAACCGCCGAAGCCTCTGAACGGCTGGCACAACTGGATATTGAAAGGTTTGGTATGGCAAAAGTCAAGTTTTCGGGAACCCGAGACAAACCCTACTACTCCAGCGCCAAACGGTATCTGTTAAAACCTGCTGATTTCTTGGCTTTGCCCACTGACGCCTTGGAGACCGCACGAAAACTGCGGGGCTTAAATGCGGGCGGAACCCTTAACATCATTGAACTGGAAAACGTGGAATACAAACCCGAAGCCCTCATGGACCTGACTCGGCGGCTGGTTGAAAACCAACCTCTGGAGTTTTTCACTTACGACCGTTTAATCAGTGTCTGTGACAACTGCCAAAAAAACTACTACGGCACATTCCACAAATGCCCCAACTGTGGCTCCATGAGCACCCTGACAGTTTTTGACCGATTCACCTCAACCTAACTCTTACTTGTGTAAAAAAACTGCTACCCAATTGCACAAACCACCAGGCTCAAATAACACCATAACAGAAAACGTGTTTGTGGGAGGTCGAGGACTTAACGTACAATCAGCAAACAATAGGTATCTACGGAAATACATATTTGCAGTCTAATCCCAGTCCTGCAAGCCCGTTTGAAGATAGCAAGTATGCAATTTCAAATCTAGTAAAAGAAGTTGATAAAATTTGGCTGTCCTTTAAGCTTATTATTACTTTGCGATGCATTAAGCGCCTTTACTTGGTCGCGCCCAAAACCAGCGCAAGCAGCGCCATTCGCACCACTATGCCGTTCCAGACCTGCTGAAAATACTTAGCCTGTGGTGTTTTGTCGACTTCAGCGGCGATTTCATCCACGCGGGGCAGGGGATGCAGAATTATCATGTCTTTTTTGGCTTTTTCCAGTGTTTTGAGGTCGATTTTGTAGGCGCCTTTTACTTTGGTGTATTCTGCGGCGTTGGGGAAGCGTTCTTTTTGGATGCGGGTGACGTAGAGTACGTCGATTTTGGGGATGATGTCTTCGAGTTCAGCGTTTTCGGTAACTGGAATTTTGGTTTTGATGTTTTCCAAGACGTCTTTGTGCATCCTCAGCGTCTCTGGCGAAACCAAAAACAACTCCACATTGTAGCGCGCCAGTCCGTAAGCCAGAGAATGCACCGTTCTGCCATACCGCAAGTCGCCTACTATGGCAACTTTTAAGCCATCGATGTTGCCTTTTTCCTTACGCATCGTATAGAGGTCAATTAGCGCCTGTGTGGGATGTTCTTCGCTGCCTGAGCCGCCGTTGATTATGGGAACTTTCGCAAACTCTGCTGCCAATTTTGCTGAACCTTCTAGATTGTGGCGAAGCGCAATGATGTCAGCGTAGTTTTCTACAGTTCGAATGGTGTCGGCGAGGTTTTCGCCTTTGCGGACTGAGGCGATGTCGGGTTCGGCAAAGCCGATGTATGAGCCTCCAAGTTTTAGCATGGCGGTTTCAAAGCTAAGTCGGGTGCGTGTGCTGGGTTCAAAGAACAAGGTGGCGAGGATTTTGCCTTTGAGCATGTCGCTGCCTGTTTTGGCAAGGGGCTCCATGGTTTTGGTGACATCCAAGA
>JBJKPJ010000097.1:0-5592 GCA_046706605.1 Bathyarchaeia archaeon
TCTCTATGGTGAACATGTTGTATTGTCGGAGCGGCTTTTTGAGAGTGGAGATCTGGTTACGCGTTTGCTTAGCAACACGATGTCTTATAGCCGAATTTTAGCGTTGCTTATGGCTCATTGGGCACTAATTCTTGTTGTCTATACAATTGCTGGTTTGGTTGGTGGTTCCGCTTCAATTTTAACGTTAATTTTAAGCGGTATAATCGTGGTCGGTGGTAACATTTTTGTCATCGCTCTGGAAGGCTTAATTGTTTTTATTCACACTATGAGATTGCATTTCTATGAATGGTTCAGCAAGTTCTACCTTGGCACGGGAACACCGTTTATGCCATTTGAACAAAAATTCGTATACACCAACATCGACTTAACTAAAAACAGAGTTAAACTATGAATCTGCTTCGAATATCCTCAGGCTTAATTGCAGACTCAACTCCTAAACATGCTGCCGTCAAGTTACGCACTTCTGCTTCTTTTTGAGTAAAAAAAGACAAAACTGCTCCCACATTAAAAACCTCACTGACCCTGCTTACCTTAGCGTGCAAAAACATAGCTTTATCAATGGCTCTTTTCGAGTTTGCCAATATCTCTTCAGGAGTGTTTGCTTTACCTATATAAGGCGCATAAAAACTTGCCTGGGCGATTCTGAAAGCTGAATCAAAATCTGGTGCTGCGATAATGTCTTCTATTTGTTCTTTGTTCAAATGGAATTTTTTGGTTGGTGCAGCTAAGCGAAGCCAATCTGGATTGTACTGAAGGTTTTTTCCCCTCAAAAGCACCTGCAACGTGAACCAGTCACTTGCCATGCTAATATAGTAGAATGCGTGTGGTTTTTCTTTTTTCGGAAGACAAAAATACGCTTTATAGAGTTTATCATAAAAATGCTTATCCAAAAGCACATCAAAACACGCGGTGGTGCCGTCTTCTTCGTAGCTCTCAAGCCCCATCTTCAACGGCAACTCATATTCTGTACCTTTCAGTGTATCCACAGTTTTGCTTAAATCATCCACCCTAGCAGCCTCTTCAAAGAGAGCAGAGCGCCTAAAAAATGCCTCAGTTGAAAGGTACATTTTACTCATTTTTTGCTCCGAACTTAACCTTGCGTTAACTGCTTTTATGAGCACCTTGAGATTTTCAACTTCAAATCTGAACAGATATAGTTTAAGAAAATCCTTCACATCAATGGGTGTGCTTCGGATAATCTTAATGTAAGTTTCAATCAGGTTCTCGGTAAATGCCCGTTCCAGTTTACGGCTCGTTACTGGTGGCGGATTTTTAGCGATTTGCGACTGATATGTACTTTCATGAAGTTGGACTACAAACTCTGCTAAGTTTTTGGTTTCAGTTAAAAGGTGCAGTTTGTTTTGACCCAGCAGACGGCTTCTTGCTGCACCTATTTTGGGTAAAACACCAGCAAAACGGTTTGTTTGAGGCAATTTTATGTTTCTCCAAGAACGCTATTCACAATTGCTACAGAAGCTTTTGGGATGCGTTTTTCAGCTTGCTGAACAAGTTTCTTCATGCTCGCTGCATTTGCTTTCAACTGTTGCTCTCGATTATGGTTAGCCTCCGAAACGGCGTTGTCATAAAGCTGTTGGGCTTCCTCTTGCGCGTATTTTTGGCTGTCAGCAAGGAGTTTTTCTGATTGCTTTTGGGCCAACGAGGTTATTTCTTTTGAGCCTTGCTGAGATTCATTTCTGATTTGTTCTGCTTGTGCATCGATTTTTTTTAGTTCGCCCCAGACTTTCTCCATGCCAGCTACACCCAAGATTAAATTTGCTTGGAAGTTTCTAAAGTTTTTGCGTTTATGCTTGTTTGACCTCCTATTTTAGATCTGCTTAGCGCTTCTTAGTGTATGTTTTTCCCGTGAATTGGGAAAAGGCATTTAAAAAGGGCGATAGAAGGTATTGAAAGTTGGCGACTCAATAAATGGTGAAGAAGGAAAAAGAGGTCAAAAAACTCAATCTCGAAAAACTAAAGATTGATTTGACTTTTGACTACCATTCCTCGCGGTTCTTCTCCCTTGTGTTTTTAGCAATATACGGTGTAGCCATAGCAATCTTCTGTGTAGAATACGAAATTATTCCAGGACCCGAATTCCTTGTGTTGGGTATTCTGTTTTACACTTCGTATAACCAACGGACTTGGAATGCTCTAAAAGATTGGCTACCTTTTGTTACAGTTTTTATCTCTTACGAAGTCATGTATAGCTTTGTAGGCACAATCTCCCTGTATAATCTTCATGCTGGACCACGCGATTTTGATATACAGTTGTTTGGTCAGTTGCCGAGCCTGATTCTGCAACAGAACTTTAGATTCCCCTTCTTAGATTACATGGGAGCCGTCTTCTATGGAATATACTTCTTTGTACCGACAATCTTTGCTTATGTCGTTTGGAGAAAAAGTCCCCAGAACTATTGGAAATACATCGTTGCCTTTGGTGTGCTTACCTACGCTGCCTTGATAACTTTCCTCTTTTACCCTGTGGCACCTCCATGGTACCAGTTCAACTCGGTCTACACCGCTTCTTACACTGGACCAGCAGTCGTGAGAATCTTAACTAATTCAATTGATGTGAACTTGGGACTCCCAGTTTACAAAACATTGTTTGATTTTTTAGGTGGAAACTTGTTTGCTGCCTTTCCAAGTATGCATTCAGCTTTGCCTTGGCTGGTTTTTATTTTTGCGTTTAAAATCTGGAAGTGGAAGAGTCTTCCAGTGTTGGTGATTCCTGTTGGAACGTGGTTTAGCGCGGTCTACCTTGGTGAACATTATTTCGTGGACGTTTTGGCAGGAATAACTTATGCAACTTTAGCATTTGTCGCAGTTGAGAAACTGTTGCCTCTGCTTGCAAAGAAAAGTAGTTACCTTAGAAAACATATACCAACCTAAAAGTAGGTTGATGCTTTTAGGGAATTATTAATGCAATCATCGAACAACCTTAATGCTAACTAATCAAAGAGTGGATCACCAATTGTCGTACTGGTACGCCTGCAATCGGAGCAGTGTGCGAATTGCTGTCACAGCAACAAAATAGGCGGTTAAAGATGTTTAAAAGCAAACGGAAACCACATAACCCTAACTTGTTTTTGCCAAAAAGGTAAAAAACTCCCTTAACGTAAACCGTAAAGCAAGGTGGGTCTATGGGCGTTCCCAGCAGCTTTGAAGTTACAGCGCAAGATGCTTACAACTATGCAGCAAGCAAAGGCTTTACCGATCAGCAACTCTGCATGGTGATTCAGTTTGGCGGCAAACTCGACAGGGATGTCTTGGCTAAAGCGGTTAGGTTAACGCTGGATTTAGAGCCAATTTTAGGCTGCCGATTCGAAGAGAACGACGACAACCCCGTTTGGGTGCGACGAAGTAATTTAGACCAAACGACCCTGTGCTCAATGGTTGAAACCTCCCTCGTGGAGCAGGACATGCAGAGCTTCATCAACGCGCCAATCCACGCAGACAAAGACCCGCTAATTGCTACACGAATTTTCAGGGCATCTAGCCGCGATGTGCTTTGCATAAAATTGTGCCACGCCGTAGGGGACGCAGGAGCCCTCAAAGCCTATGTTGCCCAACTCGCCGAAGTTTACACGGCATTACTAAATGGAGAAAAGGTTTCTGTTGTGGCGAATTTGGGCAGAAGAGACCAGAGCCAACTTTTTGAACACACCAAAGACCCTCGCAGTTTCCACATGACCGAGTTGCCCACGCCAACTTGGATGTTGCCTCTAATTGAAGGCACCCAGCCGCTCCATGTATTTAGGCAGATACGCAAAGGGCAGTTTGAAGTCATCAAAAGGTACGCTCAAGAACGGCACGCCACCATAAACGATATGCTATTGGCAGCAATGTACCGCGTCTTTTTTGCTTCAAACAACACCGCAGAGGGTAAACCAATGCTCATGCAGGTTTCTATTGACCTGCGCAGGTACCTTCCCGACTGCAAAGCAGACGCCATCTGCAACCTCTCAGGCGCCCTCTACGTTTTACTTGAACGCAAACTAGACGAATCCTTTGAAACGACACTTATGCGGGTGGCTGAGGCAATGCAAAAAATCAAAAAGGATTATCCTGGGATAGAAACTGCGGTGGGATTGGAATACCTGTATGGCCAGGGTTTTGCAGGTTTGGAGCGGTATATGTTGCAGTCGGCTGATTTGGGCAAAAAATTCTGTGTGACTTTTCCGTTGCTCTCCAACTTCGGTGTCATCAGGCAATACCACTTTGGGAACTTGGAAATGCTCAAAGACTACATATCCAGCCCGGCAATGTATTACCCTGGCTTTATGCTGGGTGCGTCAACCTACAACGGCGAAATGACGCTTTCTATAGGTTACTGCGGAGAAGCAAATACGACCCAAATCCAAAATTTCCTAGATGCATACGTTGCAGAACTGCCAAAATAGATGTCTACTAGCGCTTTACGCATTGTCCGGTGGTAGCGTCAAAGTGGTTGGTGTCGCCGTAATCGCAGTTTTTGCAGTCATTTTTAATGTCTTGCCCAAAAGGGCAGCCTTTCAAATCAGCCATAAATTTCTAACTCCTAACGAGGGTATTGCGGATTTAAAATATAAACGCTCTGCGGATTTTCCAGGCCAAGTCCTGTTAATCAAGCTGTGGTGCTCAAAATTTTAGCCAGCTGCTCCAGATTTTCAAACAGCACACAGTGCCCTGCACCCTCAAAAACCTCCAGTTCGGCGTTAGGAACTGCCTTTGCGATTGCGTAAGCGTTGCTGACTCGGCAGGTTAAATCTTCCGTGCCATGCCAAACCCGCAACTTCTCCGACTCAACCGAAGCAAAGGGCAGGTTCCACGGTTTTAGGAAGATCCGATGTTCCTCAACCACCGCTTTGACGCTTGCGTTGCCTTGGCGGAAAGCCTCAACCATCGACTGATACATCAGTCCCATCCACTTTGGGTTTGTGAAAAACTCCAAATCCCGCTTAGTGCAACCTTGCAGCAGTTGTTTGCCTTGGGGTGTCTTCAGAAAAGCTTGGGTGTCCCCGTTGGCAAGGATCAGTTGACGGCGTAGTTGCCGCATGGCAAAGTTGCCTGCATAGGGAATTTTCATGATGTATCGTGCGAGGGGCATGTTGTGGGCGGTGGCGGCGTCAAAGGGAAGGTTTGGCGAGCTAACGATTACTGCGCATGTGACACGGTCAGGGTTTAGAGTGGTGTATGCGAGGGCGAATGCGCCGCCGCCTGACCAGCCCAAAACCGCAAATCGTTCAAATCCCAAATGGTCTGCCAAAGCGTTTATGTCGCAATTGAAATCTTCCAGAGCAGTTCTGTGTCGATAGGTGGATATTCCGTAGCCTGGGCGGTCCACGCCAACCAGTTGCAGAGGGGCGGTTTGGGCGAGTTGGTTTAGGAGCAAAACTTCAAGGCGACTGCTGGCGGTTCCATGAAAATACAAGACAGGCTCGCCTTTGCCTATTGTTGTGTAGCCTAGTTTACGCCCATCAGGCAGAACGCATACGTGCCCACTCAATTGTTTCGCCATCAATAATGGCTAAAAATCAGATATTAGGTTTTATGGTGGTAGCTTGTGAAATGAGTTTCTTTTTGAGTAATGGGGCAACAAACTCGATAACTATT
>JBJKPJ010000098.1:0-5473 GCA_046706605.1 Bathyarchaeia archaeon
GTCCATAGTCTTAACGGCGACGTATTAATCTACACTAAAGGTGCTCCACGAAACTTCCTTGACGTCTGCAACCGCGTATTGATAGATGACAAAATTGAAGATTTAAACCCAGAAAACATGGTATGGATAGAAAACCGCATTCACCAATTTGCCAACGCAGGATTACGCGTGATCGCTGTTGCTTACAAACGGCTGCCTAAAACTGAGTACAAAAAAGGCGAAGACGTAGAAAAAGACCTGATTTTTGTGGGTTTAGCAGCTATGCGTGACCCACCCCGAACGGAAGTTAAAGACGCTGTCATGAAAGCAAAACTCGCGGGTATAAAAACCGTCATAATTACAGGAGACTATGGACCAACTGCGCAGTCCATTGCACAGGAAGTTGGCATAGTTGAAAATGAATTTGCCCAAGTTATCCGCGGTGTAGACCTTGAAAATCTAAATGACCAAGCCATCGTGGATGAAGTTAAAAAAGGCAACGTAATCTTCGCCCGTGTCTCCCCTGAACAGAAACTTCGCATCGTGAAGGTCATCAAAGAAAGCGGCGAAATAGTGGCTGTTACAGGAGACGGAGCCAACGATGCGCCCTCGCTAAAAGAAGCGGACATCGGTGTAGCAATGGGTGCGTCTGGAACAGATGTTGCCCGCGAAGCCGCCGACATGGTTCTTTTAAACGACAGCTTTGCCTCAATTGTTAATGCAGTAGAGTCAGGAAGGGCAATTTACGAGAACATCCGCAAATTCATCGTTTACGTTTTCAGCCATAACTGGGCAGAATTAATTCCCTACGTGCTCTATGCGGTGCTGGCGATTCCTCTGCCGCTGCTTGTTGTGCAGGTTTTAGCAATCGACTTAGCTATCGACGTCATCCCCAGTTTAGCGCTTAGCCGCGAACCGCCAGAAGCAGGAATCATGCAGGAGCCGCCCAGAAGCATCAAAGAACGTCTATTCACAGGCAAAGTCTTCGGACGTTCACTATACATCGGCATAATAATTGCGGTCGGCGCCATGTATGGGTGTTTAGGCACATGGATGGCTGGCGGCTGGCATCTTGGCATGGCATTAACTCCCGACAGCGCTTTCTACACTACGGGGGTTTACACTAAAGGCGTAACCCTCACTTTCGCGGGCATCGTGGTTGCACAGGCAGGAAACGTACTGGCAAGCAGAACTAGCAAACAATCAATATTCAAATCCAACATATCCAAAAACAAATGGATACTAGTTGGCATCGTCTCACAGTTATCCATTTTGGCTTTCCTAATTTATGTTCCCCTCATGCAGAATGTTTTTGGAACAACTGCGCTGGGCCTTGGCGACTGGGTATACCTGCTTTTGTTGGCTTTAGCGGTGATTTTTGCTGAGGAAATCCGAAAGTTCTTTGCCCGAAGGTTTAGCAAAACCGCAGAAGACCTATCAAAACATGACCACACTTAGGTCGTTTTGTGTTGTCTATCTTTTGTTGCGTCGGGAATCTCTATTATGAATTTTGTGCCCTTACCTCTCTCGCTATCAAAAACTATTGTCCCTTGAAGGGCATCAATTAACCGCTTAGTAACTGCCAAGCCAAATCCCTGCCCTTTAGATTTGGTGGTGAAAAGTGGTTTGAAAAGGTTTGGCTTGATGTTTTCCGGTATCCCTTCGCCTGTATCCATCACCCAAATAATGGCGTGGTCTAAGCTGTAGTAGGCGTTTATGGTTAATATTCCGCCTTTCGGCATCGATTGGATTGCGTTGGTTATTATGTTAGTAAGTATGCGGGTCAAGTAGGTTTTATCAGTTGAAATTTGGGGCATCTGGTTTTGGTTTTTTTTAGTGATATAGCGTTTGTTTGTGAGTTATTTTGAGTTGGGTTCTTTTTTTTGTTGCTCATATGGGATTCGCCTTAAAAAACGCATGCAGTAATAGGATTATGGACCCTCATACCTATTTATAACTGTTGCAAAATTAGGTTTCAGGTTTTTATAAATAGGCTTCGGTGACGTAGCGGCGCATCATCCGGTGACTATTAAAGTAATAGGCGATTTTGCTAATTGAGTTCTTCATCAGTTTAAGCCAGTCATCGTGCCGCTCATAAAACATGGGGGTAATGACATACTGGAGTTTGTTGTAGAGGTCTTCTGCCTCCAACTGTGAAGTTTCAGCTGTATCAACAAACTCAGTTGAGTGGGGACCAATTGCCCAGCCCGTGAGGTTCTCAATCCAGCCCTCAATCCACCAGCCATCTAAAACGCTAAAGTTGATGACGCCGTTGTGGGCCGCCTTCATTCCGCTGGTTCCTGACGCTTCCATGGGGCGATGAGGCGTGTTAAGCCAGACATCCACACCGCCAACCATCTTGGAGGCAATAGACATGCTATAGTCCTCCAAAAATACAATTTCCATTTCACCTTTAAGCTGCTTAGCGTAACTGAAAATCTGTTCAATGAGCCGTTTTCCCCCCTCATCACGGGGATGGGCTTTGCCAGCAAAAATCGCTTGAATACGGGCACCTTGGCTGATTGCCCTTAGCCTATCAAGGTTAGAAAACAAAAGCGTAGGACGCTTATACTCGGTTGCGCGGCGGGCAAACCCTAGCGTGAACACGTCAGGTTTCAAATTTGCGTTTGCAACACGGTTGGCATATTCAATTAAAACCTGTTTTTGTTCAACATGGGCTTGCCAGAGGTCGCAGTCAGGGATTATTTCCACTTTAGCCAAAAGTTCAGGCTCATTTGCCCAACCTGGCAGGTACTGGTCATAGATTTTTCTAAAGTTCTCGCCAGTCCAAGTGTAAGAGTGAACACCGTTGGTTACTGCATGAATTTCGTAACCCGCAAACATTTTACTGGAAACCTGTTGGTGGCGTTTTGCAACGCCGTTGACGTAATTGCTTAGACTCAACGCTAAAGAGGTCATGTTTAATCGTTCGTAGCCACCGAATTTTTTCATAATCGAAATATTTTCGGAACCCAACACCTCAGTAACCAAGTCATAGGTGAATTTGTCGTGCCCTGCCTCAACAGGTGTGTGGGTAGTGAAAACGCAGACTTCCCGAACCTTATCGGAATTGATGCCGTTTTCACGTAAAAGTTCCACAGCTAAAAGACTGGAATGCCCTTCATTCATGTGGTATTTTCGGACATTAAACCCAAGGGAATTAAGCATCCGAACGCCGCCTATCCCCAAAATAGCTTCCTGTTTTAGGCGGTACCGCTGGTTTCCACCGTAGAGGTAAAATGTTATTTCTCTATCCTCAGACGTGTTGCCCTCGATATCTGTGTCCAAAAACAGAACAGGAACCATGCCACCTGCGACGCTTTTGTAGGTGTAAAGCCACGCTTTTACCTTTACGTCGCGCCCTTCAATTTGAACGGTTACTTCGTTGGGCAAAAGACGCATAAATATCTCAGGTCGCCATTCTCGAGGCAACTCAGTTTGTCTGCCGTTTGCATCAAGTTTCTGCCTAAAATAGTTTCGTTTACTAATCAAGGTTACTGCAACTAGGGGAAGATTTAGGTCTGCACTTGAACGGATAGCATCGCCCGCCAAGGTGCCAAGTCCACCTGCATAAGTGGGAATTTCGCTGGTTAACCCTACCTCCATCGAAAAATAAGCAATCTTTTGCCCTTTCAGGACACCCTCTAAATCGCCTGACAATGCTTCCCCTCTCCATGCAACTTAACGCACACTCACCAGTTAGCTGCATTAAATCTACAAATGGTTTAGTTATCCTTAATCTACTTTTCCATAATAGAAACTGCGAAAATTTTATTTAAACAAAGAAATGATTAGCTTGATGGCACTGGGCGGGTCCCTAGTGTCACAGTTACAGTTACTGGTGAGTTGCCTCTGACAACTGTTAGAACTAAACTGTTGCCTGGCAAAGTGTATTGCTCGAGGTAACTGGCTAAGTCGTCGTTGTTTTTGATGGTTTGCTGATGGGTGAGTTGCCCGTTTGCGTCAGCCACAGCTAAACCGATGATGATGTCACCTGCTTGAAGTTTGCCATCTGCTGGACCGCCTGAGGTGACAGTTTTGATTTGCCACCCGTAAGTGACATCTGCATTTGACTGCTGTGCCGTGTTGTAGCTCATGTCGGTTCCTGTCACGCCCAGGTAAGAGTGCCCAGTATAGGTACCTGTCGTTATTAGAGAGGAGATTTCCCGCAGGATAGTGTCAGAGGGTATGGCAAAACCTAGCCCTTGAGAATCTGAAAGAATCGCAGTTGTTATTCCCACCACATTTCCCATGTCGTTTAGAAGAGGCCCTCCTGAGTTGCCAGGATTAATTGGAGTGCTGGTTTGAATGATGTTGGCAATAGCAAAGCCGCCTGCGGTGTCTTCAGTTATAGTTCTACCCGTGGCGCTAACTATCCCCGTGGTTAAAGAACCGACAAGCCCATAGGGGTTTCCGATGGCTATAACTGGTTCACCTACACCTAGCGAACTAGAACTAACAATTGTAATGGGCTTAAATTCAGAGGCATTCGCACTTGGAACAGAAACAACTGCCAAATCCGCATAAGCATCTTTCCCCAAAACCGTTGCGGCATACCCGCGTCCATCTGAGAATGTTACGCTCAAACTGGTGGTTCCATCCACAACGTGAAAATTTGTTAACACCACCATTTGACCATTATAATTGTAAACAAACCCTGAACCTTGTACACCACCACTACTGGTTTCTCCTTGAACCAGAACTACTGAATCCCGAACGGCATCGTATATTTGGACTAGGTTGGTTCCGTTCTGCAGGATGGTTATGTTTTGGGTTGTGGCGTTCTGTGTTCCGCTTATACTGGAGATTTGGCTTTGTAGGGTTGAAATCTGGCCGTTTAAACTGTTGATTTGCAGATAAGCGGTATAGAAAATCAACAGTCCTCCGACAAGTAAACCCGCAACAAACAGCAAGACAAGAACGCTTGCGGCTGCTTTGTTTGCACGTTTGGACGTTAACATAGGGATAGCCTCAAAAAAAAGTAAAGCACAGAAGAAATAAAAGTTGCTATGCCCGTCGGTCAATGATGTCCAATGCATCAGGTCCTGTGCCGATAAAGACAATGGGCACGCCTGTCCGGTTTTCAACTTCTTTGATAAAGTCCTTTGCCTCTTGGGGCAAGTCATCGTATTTTCTGGCACCCTTACAGCTAGGGTAAATGCAGTCGAGCTTGGTCATTGCACCTTGTGTAGCCCCGTTTATTTTTGCGGTTTTTTTAGCTAAATCAAAATCAAACGGTGCACTGCGGCGTTCACGTCCTGTGCCTGCGGCAACTTCAAACCAGCCGCGTTTTAGGGCTTCTTCTTTGGTTATCTCGCCTGGCAAAGGTCCAGCCCCAACACGGGTCATAAAAGCCTTGTAAACGAGGATAACTTCGTCAACTCGGGTGGGTCCAACACCTGCTTCAGAAGCAATCGCTGATGCCCCTGTATCTCGCCCAGTAACGTAAGGGTAGCCGCCGCCAAGGAAAAGCGACAGCATAACGCCCTGTGTA